>JACDAH010000279.1 GCA_013695505.1 Chloroflexota bacterium
TGATCGCGAGCGATCCGGGCACGAGCAAGGCGCCGGCAGCCCCCTGGAGGAGCCGGGCGAGGATCAGGAACTCCAGGTTCGGGGCGATCCCGCAGAGCACCGAGATGGCCGCGAAGCCAACGAGGCCCATGACGAGGATCCGACGCCGGCCGTAGCGGTCGGCGAGAGCCCCGGCGATGATCAGAAGCGCGGCCAGGACCGCCAGGTAGCCGCTCCCGACGTAGGCCTCGCCCTCGAGCACGCCGAGCGAGGTCAGACGAGGCAGCTCCTCGCCGATCTTCTTCAGGGCGAGGTTCACCGCGGTGCTGTCAAGGAAGACGATGCCGGTGGCGACGATGGCCGCCAGGAGGGTCCAGCGTTGGGCGCGAGTCATGCAGTCGGCAGTGTCGCACAGGCACGGATATGCTCACGCCCATGCCGGGACCAGGACCAATCGCCCTCGTCGGATCGGGCGAGTTCCTGCCCGCGATGAGCGAGATCGACGCGGCTCTGCTGGCCGGGGCCGCCCGTCGTCGACCGCGTGTGGCGATCCTCCCCACGGCGTCCTGGCCCGACGGGGAGGAGGTCTTCCGGCGCTGGGCGTCGATGGGTGTCGAGCACTTCGCCGCGCTCGGCGCCGAGGTCGAACCGGTCCTCGTCCGCGATCGGTTCGACGCCGAGGACCGGGCCCACGTCCAGGCGATCGGCGAGGCCGATCTGATCTACCTCTCGGGCGGCAAGCCCGGGCACCTGACCGAGACGCTCGTCGGGTCGCCGGTCGGCGCGGCCCTGGTCGCCGCCCATCGGCGGGGGGCGACCCTCGTCGGGTGTTCCGCGGGGGCCATGGCGCTCGCTGCCCGCCACTGGGACGTGCGCAAACGCCGCATGTTCTGGCCGCTCCGCTGGCGCGACGCCCTCGGATTGGTTCCAGGCGTGACGGTGATCCCCCACTACAACGCGTTTCCCGAGCCGATGGCGGCGATGGTCGTTCTCCAGGCACCTCGCGGCCTGGCCACGCTCGGCGTCGACGAGGACACAGCCCTCGTCGGGCGCGACGGGTCGTGGCAGGTCCAGGGCGCGGGCCGGGTGACCGTCTGGACCGGCCGTCAACGAGAGCGATTCCGGCGCGGCGACGTGATCCGGCTCTGACTGGCAATCGCGAACGCCTCGGCCGCTGGGTCGAGGCGTTGCGGGCGCGAGGGCTCGGGAACGGCGGGTCCGGGCTTGCCGCGCGACGATGCGATCGGAGCGGCGTCAGTCGGGCTTGACTTGCCTGAAGCAGTCGGAGCAGTAGACGGGCCGGTCCATGCGCGGCTTGAAGGGGACCTGGGCCTGGTTGCCGCAGGACGAGCAGATCACGGCAAAATATTCCCGGGCGACGTGCTCATCGCCGCGTTCGTAGCCGCGGGGACCGCCGATGTCACGGACGTCATACCCGGCTTCGCGGGTCGCCCGCCGGCTGGCACGGCAGCTGGCGCACCGCTTCGGGTCGGACGCGAAGCCTTTCTGGACGTAGTACTCCTGATCGGCCGCCGAGTGGATGAACTCCACCGCACAGTCGACACAGGTCAACGTTCGGTCGACGTAGGTCACGAAACCTCCTCTCCTCTGGCGCGGATCGCGGGTTCCGGGTGCCCCCGTGGGCGGCCACATCGGCGAGCGGGATGGTGCGGATGCGTCGGAGGGGCCGGCGCCGCGCGATCCAGGTGCCGTTATGGAGTCCCTGTCTGGGGCGCTCGTTGTGTCGATGGCTGGGACCATACACCGATCGCCCGGAACCGGCGTTGCAACAGCCGCGACGGCCGGATCGCCAGTTGCAACGGCCCTCGGGCATGTCAGCGCGGCGGGTGGGCCTGGGATACGGGACCCGGATCGGCGCGGGTCCGCACGACCGAATCACGTCGTGATCCACCCGGAGCGAGCAGGACCGCGCCACCGCCGCGCCGCTCCCGTCTGTCACAATGCCCGGGACAGTCGAGGTGCGAGCGAATCGGGGGTTCGCGCACCCGGCGCATGGACGGCGGACGCGTCCCGCCGCTGGGAGCCACCAGCTCCCGTCGCACACCCGCGATGGCACAGGAGGCCAGCCCGACCGGATGCTCCGACTGCTCCATACCGCGGACGTTCACCTCGGGGCGCGGCACGCCGATCTCGGTGAGCAGGCCGCCGCCCTGCGTGAGCGACAGTTCGCGGCGTTCAAGGCCACGATCGATCTGGCCCTTGCCGAGAAGGTCGACATCGTCCTGATCGCCGGCGACCTGTTCGACTCGAACACCCAGCCCCGCCGCTCGGTGGAGCGTGTCGCGGCAGAGCTCAAACGCCTCGTGGATGCCCGGATCCGGACCGTCATCATTCCCGGGACCCACGACGTGTTCGACCGATCCTCGATCTACCGCGTCCACGACCTGGCCGCGCTCGCCGGGTCCGAGCCGGCCGACGATGCGGTGACCGTGCTGACCCCGGAGGTGCCGAGCGTCCATCTCATCACTTGCGACGTCGTCGTTCACGCGACGGTGTTCGCGACGAAGCGCGCCCCGCACAGCCCGCTCCGCGATCTCCACGTCGTGGCCGGCGATGGTGCCGCCTGGCACGTCGGGATGATCCACGGCTCGCTGGCGATCCCGGACAGGACCGATCGTGACGAGGTCGTCTTCACCCGCGAGGAGATCCAGGCGAGCGGGCTCGACTATCTCGCGCTCGGTCATTGGCACTCTGCGCAGCAGGGCAAGGCCGGCACGACCACGTACGCATACTCCGGCGCCCCGGAGCCCGTGGCGGTCACCCAGGTCGGGGCCGGCAAGGTGCTCCTCGTCGAGCTCGATGAGATCAACGGCAAGCGCACTGTCCGGATCGACGAGCGGACGGTCGGGAAAACCCGCTTCGAGAAGCTTGACATCGACGCCGGCTCGGTCGCCGATCAGCCCGCCCTCATCGCCCGGATCGTCGCTCTGGCCGATCCCGACCTCGTCCTGGATGCTCGACTGACCGGCGTCCGGCCCGACGAGCTCGACGTCTCCATCGACGAGATTGAGGACCAGCAGAAGGGCGCCTTCCTGAAGCTCCGGGTCCGCGACCGGTCGGTGCCGGCATTGACCGAAGGCACGCTGCCGTCGCCCGACACGATCCCCGGCGCGTTCATCCGGAACGTCGAGGGCCGGATCGCCGAGCTCGAGGCCGACAAGAGCGAGCCGTCAGTCGCCGAGGCCGCCGAGCTGCGCGATGTCCTCCGCCTCGGCCGTCTCCTCCTCGGCGGCCACGAGGTGACCCTGTGAGAATCACCCGCCTCACGCTCCGCGACTTCCGCCGCTACCGGGAGCTGGAGATCCCGCTCTCCCCGGGGCTGACGATCGTCCATGGACCGAACGAGGCCGGCAAGACCACCATCCAGCGGGCGATCGAGCTGGCGCTGACCCGCAAGGTCACGAGCGGCGGCGCCGACATGGACGCCCTTCGCTCGTGGGACGCCGGCGACGAGGCGCGGCCCGTGATCACCCTCGAGTTCGAGATCGAGGACGACGACAAGGGCGTCCGCCCGGGAACGCTCGAGAAGGCGTTCCGCGGGGCCAAGGGCACCGTGCGGCTCGAGGCCGACGGCACGACGATCACCGACCCGACCCTCGCCGACCAGGCCATCGCCGAGCTCACCGGCATCCCGAGCGAGGCGTTCTTCCGCTCGACGGCATCGGTTCGCCATCATGAGCTGGCCGACCTCGACCGCGACGAATCGGCGCTCCGCGACCGCCTCCAGGCGTCGATCTCGGGCGCGGACCGCGGCACCTCGCGCGCCCGGCGCACGCTCGAGAAGGCAATCTTCGACCTGAACACGAGGGGCGCCAAGAACCCCGGCCGGCTGAAGGTCGCCGAGGAAACGGTGGAACAGGCGCGGCTCCAGGTCGACCAGGGCGAGCTCCTCCTGGCCCAGCTCGAGCGGGATCGCGACACCCTGTCGGGCGCACGCGAACGACGAACCGAGAACGAGGCGAACCTCAGCGAGCGACGCTCGTTGCTCGACAAGGCGCGCCAGGCCGAGCGGGTGATGACCGAGCGAGTCAACGCCCAGGAGCGGTTCGAGCGTTTCCGCCAGGCAGTCGCCGTGTCGGAGGAGCTGGCAGGGCTCCACACCAGCCACCCCTCGGAGAACCCGCTCCCCGTCCTGGAGCAGGGGATCCTCCGGTTGCGCTCGCTGGACGCGACGATCCGCGAGCTGAAAGCCGCGTTGTCGGGCGAGGTCGCCGTGTCCTTCGAGGTCCCGCCGGAGCCCACGTGGCGGCCTCTGTCCCGGATCGCGCTCGGTCTGGTCCTGCTTGGCCTGGTCGTGGCCGTCGTCACCGTCGGGGCGCGCGTCCTCGGGCTGTTCGACGTCGGGACCGCTCCGGCGTTGCTCGCTGGTGCCGTCGCCGGCATCGGGTTCATCCTCGCCTTCGTCGCGCTCTGGCTCCGGCGCAGCGACCGGGTCCAGGCCGAGATGCGCGATGTCGAGATCGATCGTCGGCTGCGCGGCCGCTCCGAGATGGAGGCGGACCTCCGCCAGGCCGAGGCGGACACGGCCCAGCAGCTCATCGGTCTCGGGCTCGAAGATGTTCCGGCGGCCGAGGCCCTCCGCGCCGCCGAGCAGGAGCACGTCGGCCGGATCGATCGGCTGACCGCGCAGCTCGAGGGCCTGGTCGGCCGTGAGCCCGCCGCCACCCTCCCGGGCCTCCGCGACGACGCGGCCCTCGCGATCGAGCAGAAGACCCACGCCCTCGAGGCTCTCGGGCCGATCGCCAAGGAGCCCCGGGCTCGCGAACGGCTCGAGGCCGAGGTCCGCGACCTGGAGGCGGGCCTCGAGCGTGCCCGCGACGACGAGGCCAATGCCCGCGCGCGGGTCGAGGCAAACGCGGTCGACGCCGAACAGGTCGCGGGCCATAGCGAACGGCTTGCCGGATGGCGCGAGCAGCTTGCCGCGTTCCAGCGGCGCGCCCGCGTCTACGAGCGGACCCTGCGCGAGATCGCGATCGCCGAGCAGGCCACGATGACCACGGCGACGCGGTTCCTCGAAAAGCAGATGGTCGGCGATGTCGAGAGGATCACCGGCGGTCGCTACCGCCGTGTCGCGGTCGACGACAAGACGCTCGACATCCGGCTCTACGCCCCCGAGAAGGCGGACTGGGTCGATGTCCGCTCACTGAGCCAGGGCACGCTCGACCTGGTGTACCTCGCGGCCCGGCTCGGGCTCGTCCGTCTCGTGACCGGCGATCGCCGCCCGCCGCTGATCTTCGACGATCCGTTCGTCACGCTCGACGACGATCGGGCGCGGCGCGCCCTGGAGCTTCTGCGCGAGATCTCCCGTGACTTCCAGGTGATCTACCTCACGACGTCGGATCGCTACGACACCTCGGCCGACGCGGTCGTCGCCCTGGCGGGCCCGACCGAGATGGACGACAGCCCGGCCGAGCCTGCCGCGGCGGCAGTGGGGTCGGTCCACGGCTGACCCGGCCGGACCGGGCCTCGCCGTTGTCGTCCTCGGACTCGCCTCGGCCATTGCCTGGGGCGCCGGCGACTTCGGCGGTGGCTGGACCGGCCGGCGTGCACCCGTTCTCGGCGTCGCGATCGCCGTCGACATCGTCGGTGCGATCGTCATGGTGGTCGTCGCCATCGCGATCGGCGAGCCGATGCCAGGACCCGCGACGCTCCTCCTCGCGGCCGTCGCCGGGATCTTCGCCGTCGCCGGGATCCTCGGGCTCTACACCGGGCTCGCCGTCGGCCGGATGGGCGTCGTCGCTCCGGTCACCGGCGTCATCGCCGCCAGCCTGCCGGTCGTCGTCGGGCTGGTCGGGCTCGGCTGGCCCGGAACCGAGGTCGTCGCCGGGATCATCCTCGCCCTTGCGGCCGTCATCCTCGTCTCGCGCTCCTCGGATGAGGCTGGGCGGCCGTCGGGGATCGAGTACGGCCTGATCGGGGGCATCGGCCTCGGATTCTTCAATATCGCGGTCGGGGCGTTCCCCGAGCACCTCGTGGCGTGGCCGCTCGCGGTCATCAAATCCGCGACCCTCGTGCCGATCGTCGCCCTCGTCGTGCTCGGCCGACGGCCGTGGCGAGTGCCGCGGCCCGTGCTGCCCGCGGTGCTCGCGGTTGCGTTCCTCGATCTGGCGGGGAACGGGCTCTACATCCTTGCCACCCAGGCGGGCCGGCTCGACATCGCCGCCACCTTGAGCTCGCTCTACCCGGTCACGACCGTCGTTCTGGCCGTGGTCCTGCTCCGCGAGCGGGTGTCATGGAGCCATCTCGTCGGGATCGTCCTGGCCGGCGTCGCGATCGCCCTGATCGCGGGTGGCTCGGCGGCCGTCTGACCCCACCACCCGGGCGATCGAGATCGACCGCGCCTCGTCGGCGGTGGCGACGACATGGACCGTCGCAAAGCCCTCGGTGACGAGCGCGGCACGGATTCGGCCCGGATCCGGGCCGAGCATTGCGAGGCGAGCGAGGTGGCGATCGACGATCTCGGGCGGGACCACGCGACCGATCCGGGCGGCGTTCCGTCGGTGGATCTCCCCGGCCGGACCGATGATGACGATGGCGATGGCGGGCACGCCGGTCAGCCGGGCCATGCGCTGAAGGACAAGACGCGCCGAGCGCTCGACGTTCGTCGCATCGACGACGACGAGCCGGCCTGCCTCGAGCCGGCGACGAGTTTCACGATGGAGGATCGCGAACGCCGCGCGGGTGGCACGTTGGTCGGCCGCGTCACCGCCGACGACCTCGCGCAGGGCGTCGGATGACAGGATCTCGGACGGCTCGAACAACCTCTCTGCCAGCGTCGTCTTGCCGGAGCCGGCGGCCCCGACGAGGGCGACCAGCGCGGGAACCGGGAGCACGATCGGGACCGCGGTCATCAATTCGGAGGCTGGGCGGTCAACCGCAGCCGTCGCCTGGGAGAACCCCTCCGTCGTGGCCGGATCAGGTCGTGGCGAGCTGGGCACCGGGCTCGGCTGCCTCGTCGTCCGCCTGGAAGGCATGCGCCCCCGCCGATCCGGTCTCCGCGACCTGCTTGAGGTTCTTGTACGTCCGCTTGAACTCGCGTTCGATCCGACTGGCGGTCAGCATCCCGAACAGCGGGCCGATGATCTCGCCAGGAAGCTCGTACTCCAGGTTCACCTGGATTTCGCATGACGACCCGTAGGCCGCGATCACCGTCGTCCAGCGGGCCCAGCCGCCGGTCGTGGTCCCGTTCACCTGAAACAGCGTTGGGCGTTCGGCGGCGGTCACCACGAAGCGGCTCGAAAGCCTTCGTCCGGCAATTCGGTAGAAGCCGGCGAAGCTCGACCCCACGCCGCCCGGCCGTCCGGCGATGCTGCCCATCTCGACCAGCAGCGACTGCCACTCCGGGCTCCGTGAAGGGTCCGCGATGAGATCGAATACGACCGTTGCCGGCGCATCGATCCGCTCGGTCAATGAAAGGTGGCTCATGTCTCCCCCCAACCAACGCCATCGGATCTGAACGCGTTCCGAGCCGGATGCGACGTCACCCCTTCAGGTGGCGTCCCCGGTCGCGGACCAAGGCGAAACGCATCTGCAAGCCGCTGGTACGAGCTCGATGCGAACGGCGTCCGAGCGGCGCCTTGCAAACCCGTCCGCATGCGTGCGACCGCCTTTCGACGTGGCCCGACGGTCAGGAGGCCTGGCGACGAACCTCCCACCCGCCGGACTCGGCCCGACGAATCTCGTAGGCGGGTTGGTCATACATCGCCGGGCCGCGGACGACATGACCGTCCGTCATGCTGAACCGGGAGCCATGCCACGGGCACTCGATGACCTCGGCCGTCACGACGCCCTCCGCGAGCGGTCCGCCGGCGTGGGCGCATTGGGCGTGGACCGCGAGGATCCGGTCGCCATCGCGGATGATCGCCAGCTCGTTGATCCCGGCCTTCATCTTCGTCGGCCCGCCGTTCGGGATGTCGGGCAGGCCGCCCAGGTCGAGCGCGATCCACTTCGCTCCGGCGCCGCGCCAGGCATGGCGGTTGACGTGCGTTCCGACCAGGTAGACGAGGTCCCCGCCGATGGTCGCACCAAGCGACAGGATCAGATAGCCGACGATTGCAAAGAGGATCGGGACGAGGCGGTCGGGCGGGTTGCCACTCCGGATCACGAGCGAGACGACGTACAGGAGCAGGGACACGACCATGAGCGTCGAGTGGACGGTGGCCCGATTGCGGGCCGTCCCGTCGACCTCGGCGTAGTCGGCGGCACCCGTGACCGCCGCCGCCACCATCGCAAGCACGCCGACGAGCATCGACACATCGGCGACAACCGGCTGGCCGATGAGGTCGGCGACGATCGACACGGTCAGCGCCCCAATTGGCACGTCCGTGACGACGGCGTGGAGCGGGTGGCCGAGCCAGGTCCCGTTGAGGATGTTCTGGATCGGGCGGATCGGGTGGAAGATGGCGCGGAGCAAGCGCTGGTTGAAGTCGCCAAGTGGCTTCGACCAGCGGCTCTGAGCATCGACGGCGCGGGTGACATAGCGACCGAGCATCCTCGCAACCTCCTGTGGCCGAGTCTACGCTCGGTGGCCCGCGCCGGATGTACCGGACCCGCTACGCTTCGCCGCCATGTCCTCGCATCCGCCTGTCATGTCCCCCGACACGGTGGACCGCGACCGCGATCGCCGCGACGCCGGCCAGGATCGCGATCGCGAGCGCGACGGCCGCTCCGACTGGAAGCGGATCGTCGTCGTGTTCTGGCTGACCTCCATGGTCGAAGGCCTCGGGGTCAGCCAGGTCTTCGCGTTCCTCGCCCCATATCTCCGGATCATCGGCGTGCCGGAGGCCGATCGAGCGCCGTTCGTCGGGCTGTTCTCCGCCCTGATCTTCGTCGTCGGGATGCCGCTCGTCCCGCTCTGGGGCGTCTGGGCCGACAAGTACAGCCGCAAGGCGGTCGTGGTCCGGAGCTGCCTGGTCGAGGCGGTGGTGTTCGTCGGCGTCGCCCTCTCGCGCGAGCCGTGGCAGCTCGCGGTGAGCCTGCTCCTCATCGGCTTCCAGCTCGGCAACACCGGGATCATGCTCGGTGCCATCCGAGACGTCGTCCCGCGTCACCGGATCGGGACGATTATCGCCATCTTCGGGGCGTCGGGCCCGATCGGATTCGCGGTCGGGCCGACGCTCGGCGGCTGGCTGGTCGACGGAGTCGGCTGGCCACTGTCGACGATCTTCTGGGTGTCGGCCGGGCTGTCGGTGCTGACCGCGGCCGTCGTGTGGTTCGGGTCCACGGAGGTCCGGCCGCCCGTCGTTCCGGCCGGGCGCGTGCTGCCGCTCGCCTATGGCGCCCTCCGGAACGTCCTCGGGGACCCGACCGTCCGACGCATCTTCACCATCTTCGGCGTCGCGTTCCTCGCCATTCAGATGAGCCGGCCGTACCAGGCGCTGATCGTCGAGTCGATCGTCGGCAAGGGGCCCGGGCTGGCCTCATCCATCGGGTTCGTTGCAGGAACCGCGGCCCTCGTCGGCGCGGTGATCGCGCCGCTCGGCGGCGTCGTCGGCGACCGGATCGGGTTCCGGCCCGTCCTCGTCACCTCGTTGTTCGTCGGGGGGTTCGCGCTCCTCGTCGTCCCGCTCGTCCATGCGATCCCTCCGCTGGCTGGGGCGATCCTCGTGTTCACGGCGGCCAACGGGCTCGTCGGCGCGATGGTCTTCAGCCTGCTCGCGACCGAGGTCCCGCTCGACCGCCGGTCGCAGACGCTCAACCTCGTGTATCTGCCGCTGTACGCCGCGGGGATCGTCGGGCCGCTCGTCGGAAGTGCGGTGTCGGCCGTGGCCGGCCCGACCGGTCCATTCTGGGCGGGCGCCGCGGTGTTCCTCGCCGGCGCGATCGTCGTCGCGCTGCGGGTCCGGCCGCGATCGGCCGGGGAGGCACCAGCGACAACGGGGTGACGTGGACTTGGACCGGGAGCTCGGCGACTGGCCCGCGGTCGGGCTTCCGTGCCCGGACTCCCGTCCCACCGGCAACATCGGGGCAGAACGGCCAACAGGCTGGTCTCGATGGCCGATGCCGACATCGATCCGTGCGTCCCGCCCGGCGTTCGGGCCGGTCGCCGCCGATCGTGGCCGCCTGAGAAGCTCCTGGGCCGGAATTGTCCGTGCCGCCGGAACCGGGTCCCATTCGCAGCTCGGTGCCTGACCGCTCCGACCGGTCTACGCGGTCGTGACGCTCGGTCGACCGCCGACGGAGCCCGCGGCAGCGTCCCGGGGTCGTGCCGCGCCGACTCGATCGGGGAGAAGCGGGATCACCGCCAGGAGCATCGACAGCCCGCCGTACCAGACGGCGGGCAGGGCGATCATCGAGGCGACCGGGACCGCCCATCGGCGGTCGGTCCGGGCGCCCCAGACGACGATCACGACGGCGATCGGCAGCCGGATCCAGAGGGGGATCGGGACCGACGCCCAGGTCCCGCTCCGGCCCGCGGCTGTATTGCGGATCACGACGTCGACCCAGGTCCCCCATTGGTCGGGCACGAGCGCGAACGAGACGACCGCGATGACGGCGGTCGCGCCGAGCGCGATCGCCAGCGACCGCCACTCGCGACGAACGGCGAACCACAACAGGCCGACCCCGGGGGTGATCTTTGTCAGCAGGACGATCGCCCAGGCCGCCGGCCAGCGGAACCCGACCACGATCGCGACCGCCAGCAGGAGGGCAACGTTGCCGCCCGCGACCTCCATCGCCGTGAACGGGAAGAGCAGCCCCGCCGCGAGCAACCGCGGTCCGGTCAGGAAACGGACCGCCGCGAGGAGGATCGCTGTCCATGCCGCCATGAACAGCTGCCAGGGCAGGGCCGTCAGCGGCGACACGAGCTGGCGGAACGCCGGCGAGTAGACGTAGGCGATCGGGTCGTTCCAGTCGGAGTGGAGGTAGGGATCGGCCAACGTCGCCTGCCAGTAGCAGCGGGCATCCTGGCCCGTGCCCCACAGGCGGCCCCACGGTTCGGCGAAGACCACGATCAGGGCCCAGGCTGTGATCGCGAGCGCCATTCCGGCCCAGGCCGGCGCCTCGAGCTGTTCCAATCGCGGAAGCCGGCCGGCCGCGGCGCGCCGAAGATTGGCGAACAGCCGTTCGGCGGCACCGTCGAAGGCGACAAGGGCGTGGCTCACGCCCGCAGCCTACCGCGGACGCCGCCGCACCACGGTCATTCCCGCGACGAGCACGAACAAACCGGCGATCGTGGTCAGGGCGAGTGCCTCACGGCCCTCGATCTCGTGATAGCGCGAGCCCGGGATGTACAGGACGACGTCGCGATAGACCTCCGGGTCGTAGCCGTTGTTGAGGATGTCGGGATGGATCTCCGACATCTGTTGCCAGGTCAGCACCTGGCCATCCGGCATCCGGATCCGTGACTCGAGGAACATGGCCGCGTCGTTCCATTGGAACGAGTCGGTCGTGAGCGCCTCATTCGTGAGGAGCTGACTCTCGACCTTGTCGACCGCGATGCCGATGCCGCCGAAGAGGATGAGCGCCAGGACGAACGTCGGGATGGCCCGCCCGAGGATCGAACCGATGGCGAGGGCGATCGCGGCGATGAGCAGCGCCTGGACGCCGATCAGGAGGCCACGCTGGCGGAATCCCGCGAACGACTGGTCGATGTCGAGGCTGGGTTCGGACACGTGCAGGATCGCGTCGGCGGTCAGCCCGATGGCGACACCGGCAACCACGGCCAGCAGCAGAGCCGGGACGGCGCGATGGACGAACCAGCGAAGGCGCGATGGCGACAGCGACCAGGCGAGGCGGGCCGTCCCGCTCTCGAGCTCGCGGGCGACGACGGGGCCGCCGATCAGGAGCCCCGCGACGATCGGGAAGACGGGCACGATCGACCCCGAGAGGCGGGCGATGCGGAAGAGCCAGTCCCCGACGGCCGAATGGCAGAAGCCGGTCAGCGACAGGTTCTCGTCCGTCATGCAGCGGTCGTAGCCGGCCGTCCGGATCCAGCTGATGACGAGCGCCGAGACGAGGACCGACAGGATCGTGGCTCCCAGCACGAGGATCATCTCGAAACGCTGGATCCGAAAGGTCAGGGCGGCGATCCGGAGCGAGGCGATCCGGAGCGTCATGCCGCGGCCTCGGCGGTCGCCGCGTCGATCGCGCGCCGGCGACCCGCCGCCAGGTGACCGATGACGACCTCCTCCAGGGTCGCCGCCCGGCCGAGCTGCGGAGTCCCGGCCGGAGTCACGACCGGTGCCCGGACGAGCGTCAGTGGCTCGCCGGCCGGCGCAGGAAAGGCTCCAACGAACGCGTCGCGGCCGCCTTGGGCGACGGCCTCCTCGGCGGTGCCCTCGACGATCCGATGGTGGGCGAGCGCCTCGGCCACGGACAGGTCGAGCAGGGTGTGGCCCTTGCCGAGAACAACGAGCCGGTCGCACGCCTGCTCGATGTCGGTGATCACGTGCGACGACAGGAGCGCGGTCGCTCCGGCCGCCCGCACTGCCTCGACCATCAGGTGGAGGAACTCGCGGCGAGCGAGCGGATCGAGACTCGCCAGCGGCTCGTCCAGCAAGAGGATGGGGGCCCGGGTCGCGAGCGCGAGTGCCAGCCCGACCTGGGCCTGTTCTCCGCCGGACAGCTCGCTTGCCCTGGCCCTGAGCGGGATCGACAGGCGCTCGACGTAACCGGCCGCCATCGACTGATCGAAACCGGCTCGGAGCGTGCCGGCAAGGACGATGTGGTCGGCGATCGTGAGATCGCGGTAGAGGGATGGGGACTGGGGCACGTAGCCGACTCGCTCGACGGCGCCCTTGCGGTTCCGCTGGGGATCGACGCCACCGGTCGAGAGGCGGCCCTCGGTCGCCCGCTCGAATCCGATCCACGCCCGGATCAGGGTCGACTTGCCCGAGCCGTTCGGACCGACCAGGGCGGTGATGCTCCCGCCCGGCACCGTCAGGTCGACGCCGCGCAGCGCCCACGTCCGCCGTCGATAGCGCTTGCCGAAGCCGTGCGCCTCCAGGACCGCCGTCATCCGTCCCTCCATCGGTGCGCCGGTTCGGCCGGCGGTTCGATCTGACTCTAGAGCACACCGCCGGAGCTGCGTGCCGGCGCCCGCCCCCCAGAGCGAGCGCCGGCCGCGGGGATGTGCCGCGGTCATGATCCCGTGGCGCCGGCGCTTGGCCCAGCCGTCACTCCCCGGTGAGTCGTTGCGGGACAACCCGGTATGGCCGCTGTGGGACCGTCTGCTACCGTCCCGGACATGTCGACGACGCTCGTCCGTGATCGCCTGGCGCTCCTGGTGGCGGTCGTCGCCTTCGCGTTCGGGCTCCTCCCCCTAACCTTCGCCCGGTACGAGCCCGGGATTCGGCTGGGGCTGGACGCAACTGCGGACCACCTGATCGTCCAGGATGTGGATCCGCTCGGTCCGGCTGCCCAGGACGGGATCCAGCCGGGGCTGATCGTCGTCACGCTCAACGGAACGCCGCTGATCGATCTCCCGCAGCCCGTCCTGTCGACCCCCGACCCCGACGGCAACCAGACGGTCATCGGCGGGGAGCCGATCACGCCCCGCAATCGGCTCGGGTCCGACGGGCTGGCACAACTGCTGGACACCCGGATCGACAGCCTTGACCTCATCGCGCCGGCGGACCTGGCGAGCGGCAGCGCGGCGAATGGCTACCCGTTGTTCGGCGTGTTCTATCCGGGCTGGCGCGGTCTGGAGAACGCGGCTCAGCTCATCCTGGCAGGCCTCGCCATCCTGCTCGTCGGGGCGTGGTGGATCGCGACCGGGCGGGCAGGCGAGTCGCTTCGGGGCGTGGCGATGCCGCTCGTGACGGCCGTGGCCGCGCCGTTCCTCGTCTCGACCCTGGCCGACTCCGGTCTTCCGGTGCCGATGACCGTGTCGGGCGTCCTGTTGGTGGTCGCGATGCTCCCTCTGGCGCTCGCCCTCGCTGCCCGGATCGAGGTTCCGATCGATCGCCGGTTCGCCCACGGAGCGATCGTCATGTTCGCGGCTGCGGCAACGATCATGGCCGTTGCCTATGTCAGCCAGCCCCCCAATCGCGACACGCTCGGGAACCTCCGTTGGGGATTCACGGGCGCAATCCCGATCCTGCCCGGGTTGATCGCGGCGGGGCCGCTCGACATTCACGCCAGCCGAACGAGCCGCGGCGCGGGCGGACTGCTCCGGGCAGCCGAGCTCGCGATTGCCGGCGCGACGCCCCTGTTCGCGTTGTTCGTCGGCGGAGGGCTGGGCATCTGGCCCCTGGTCCTGTGGCTGACGGCCGTCGCCCTCGCCGGCCGGTTCACCGTCCGCCCACTCGCCCGTCTCGCCACCCGGGCCACCCTCCAGCGGGATCTTGTCGTCGCCGCGACCGAAGCGGAGCGAGCGCGGCTCGCGGCCGACATCCACGACGACGCGCTCCAGGAGCTGACCCTCCTCGTCCGCCGGCTCGAGTCATCAGGTGACACGGAGGGTGCCGAGATCGGACGGACGGTGGCCGACCGGCTGCGGGCGATCTGCGGCGACCTGCGCCTGCCGATCCTGGACGATCTGGGCGTCGGGCCGGCCCTCGACTGGCTGGTCCTCCGAATCGAGCGACTGGCCGGCGGCGAGGTCCGCCTCGAGCGAGCCGACGACACGCGCCACAATCCGGACGTCGAGCTGGCGATCTTCCGGGTCGCCCAGGAGGCCCTCGCGAACGCCGTCAAGCATGGGAAGCCGCCGATCGTGGTCCGCTATCGCTCGACTCCGGCGGGCATCTCGCTCGCGATCGACGATGCCGGCCCGGGCATCTCCGACGAGGCGCCCCTGGACGCCGAGCGGGCCGGCCGGTTCGGCCTCCTGAACATGGCCCAGCGGGCCGAGCAGATCGGCGCGATCCTCGACGTCAAGCGCTGGCCGAGCGGTGGGACGCATGTCGCGCTCGAGTGGCGGCCGCATTGACCGACGCCGCACGCGGGCCGGACTCCTCCCACGCCTCGATCCGGCTCTTGATCGTCGACGATCACCCCGTCGTCCGCGACGGGACCGCGGCGCTCCTCGCAGCCCAGCCCGGGATCGAGGTTGCCGGCACGGCCGGTTCGATCGACGAAGCGACCGCCCTGATCGCGGCCGTCCCTGCTGACGTGGTCCTCCTGGACATCCGTCTCGGCACCGACTCGGGGCTGCGCCTGCTCACCGAGACACCCGGCGACGCGCCGGCGATCATCTTGCTGACCGCCTACGACTATCCGCAGTACGCAGAGGCGGCGCTCCGCCTGGGGGCGTCGGGCTTTGTCCTGAAAACGGCGCCGCTCGCCGAGCTCCTCGACGCGATCCGCCGAGTGGCCGGCGGCGGGATGGCGTTCTCGATCCGGCCCCGCGCCGCCGGCGGGCTCGCCCGCCTGAGCGAGCGCGAGCTCGACGTCGTCCGTCTGGTGATCGAGGGCCTGTCGAACGACGAGATCGGAGGGCGCCTGGGGATCGGTCCGAAGACGGTCGAATCCCACCTGCGGCGCCTGTTCGAGCGCTTCGATCTCGCTTCGCGGACCGAGCTGGCGACCCGCGCCCTGCGCGAGGGCTGGCTCGAGGTTCCGCCCGTCACCTGATCGCCACGAGCACGGCGTACGGTGTCCGTCGGTCCGCCTGACGGGCGCTCGCCAGCCGATGCCGGTGGCCGATGGCGCGTACGGAAAGCCGCTCGGCAGGCTACGATGCGGCCGATCGCCATATGAAGCCTCCCAGTCGATGCCCAACCTGCCCCCTCTCCCGCGCCCGCGGCTCCGCCGATCGAATCCGATCGACGATCCCGACGCGCCCGGGATCGTCGAGGTAGACGATCCCCGCATCGTCGAGGCCTCCGGCCTTCGCTGGATCCACATCGAGGACCCTCGCCTCGCCCACCGCGAGTGGCTCGAGCAGCACTACGACTTCCACCCCCTCGACTGGGAAGACGTCTACTCGCGCAACCAGCGCTCGAAGCTCGATGTCTATGACGACTACCTCTTCCTCGTCGTCCACTTCCCGTTCTTCGAGAAGGCATCCGGGCGGCTGCTCGTCGCCGAGGTCGACATCTTTGTCGGGCCCGACTACCTGATCACGCTCACCGAGCACCCGCTGCCGCCGCTCCAGGCGATGTTCGAGCGGATGGAGTCGCGCGAGGAGCAGCGCGAGTCGACATTCTCGAAAGGCTCCGGTTACCTGCTCTACAAGATCGTCGACAGCAACGTCGACGCGGCCTTCCCGATGCTCCGCAAGATGGGCAACAAGCTCGACCGGCTCGAGGACGACATCCTCGAGGGCCGTTCGAGCCAGATCGTCACCGACATCTCGAACGCGAAGCAGGAGATCATCAACTTCCGGCGGATCGTCCGGCCGCAGCGCGCCGTCCTGCGCGATCTCGAGCGGACCAAGCAGCGCTATCTCGCCGAGGAGATGGAGATCTACTTCGACGACGTGTCCGACGCGGCGGAGCGGATCTGGGACACGCTCGAGAACTACAAGGAAGTGGTGGAGGCCCTCGAGTCCACGAACGAGTCGGTCCTGACCCACCGCCTGAACGACTCGTTCCGGATCCTGACGGCCGCCTCGGTCATCCTTTTGCCGCTCACGCTCATCGCCTCGATCTACGGGATGAACGTGCCGGTTCCCGGCGAGAACGAGCCGTACGCGTTCTGGCTCGTCGTTACCATGATGGGCCTGATGCTGGTCGGGCTGACGATTCTGTTCCGGCGGCGCGGCTGGCTGTAGTGCGCGGGCGACCCCCGAGGCGGCCCGCCAGGCCGCTCCCTGGTCAGCCCGGAAGGTCGCGCTCCGCCTCCCCGACGTAGCGGACGTCGGGCCGGATGAGGCGGTTGTCCGCGGCCTGCTCCAGGACATGGGCGGTCCAGCCGGCGTGGCGGGCCAGCGAGAACGTGGCCGGGAACAGGTCCGGCGTGAGGCCGACGCCCATGAGCACCGGCGCCGCGTAGTACTCCACATTCGTCTTCAACGGGCGGTCGGGATGGCGCTCGGCCAGCAGCCGGAGAGCCATGTCTTCGACCCCGATCGCGGTCTGAAGCCAATCGGGCTTGTGCTCCATGCCCTCGGCCACCTTGCGGAGGGCTGCCGCTCGCGGGTCGTAGGCACGGTAGACCCGATGGCCGAAGCCCATCAGCCGCTCCCCACGATCGAGGGCGCCCCGAAGCCATTCCTCGGCATGCTCGACCGAGCCCATCTTGGCGAGTTGGTCGACGACCTCGGACGGGGCGCCGCCGTGGAGCGGACCCTTCATCGTCCCGATCGCGCCCGCGATCGCCGACGCGATGTCCGACATCGTCGAGGTGATCACGCGGGCAGTGAACGTCGAGGCGTTGAAGCCGTGCTCGGCGCCGACGATGAAGTACGCGTCGAGGGCGCGGGCCGTGGCGGGCTCCGGCGTCTCGCCCGTCAGCTGATACAGGAAGCCCTCGACCAGGTTGAGCGACGGATCGGGCTCGACGATGTCCTTGCCCTCGCGGATCCGGGCGAAGGCGGCCAGCGCCGACGGGGAGAAGGACGTCAGGGCGCGGGCCTGCTCGGGCGTTGGCGGCCAGTCCAGAGTCTGGGTCGCGCCCCATGCCGAGACCGCGGTCCGCAGCGCGTCCATCGGCTTGGCCGAACGAGGCAGGGCACGGAGGGTTGTCAGCACGGCGTCGGGGACAGCGGACGTCGCGAGCCGAGCCTCCGGATCCCAATCGCCGGTCCACAGGAGGTTTGCCACCGAGGAATACGTCCCGTGCTCGACGAGGTCGCCGATCCGGTAGCCGCGGTATGTCAAGCGGCCGTTGGCGCCGTCGACCTTGCTGAGCGCGGTCTCGCCCGCGAGAACTCCCTCGAGTCCGGGGGAGAGGACCCGCTCGTGGGCGGGGGCGGCGGCAGCCGAGCCGGTCGAGGTTGTCATGGATCGATGGTAGACCCGAGGCGGATGGCGCGCCGCCCGACCCGTTCCCGCTCCGCGCTTCTCGCCAGCGTTCGTCGCGACCCGTCTACCTGCGATCGCGCGGGCTGACCGCCTCGAGGATGACCCGGACCACAATCGCGCCGATCACGGCCACGATGATCGCTGCGAGGAAGCCCTGCGCCTGCCCAAATTGGAGCTGCTGGGCGATCCAGCCGCCGACGATTGCACCGAGGATGCCGACGACGACGTTCGGCAGGCAGCCCCGGGCCGTGCGTCCGCCGACGACGGCACCCGACAACGCACCGGCGATGAACCCGAGGATGATCCAACCGATCCAGTCCATGGCAGTCAGTCTGCCATGTCCGGATCGTCCAGGAAGGCTTCGATCGCAGCCACGAACTCGGGCGCGTGGGAGTGGTGGGCGGCGTGACGCGCGCCGTCGATCGTGACGACCCGCCCGTTCGGGAGCCGCGCGTCGAGCGCCCGGGTGGCCGCGGCGAACGCCTCGCTCGAAACGCCGCCGAGGATCTGGAGGATCGGCTGGCGAACGGCCGCGAGGGCATCGAGCGAACCCGCGGGGCTGGTCTCGGCCCGGAGCTCGCGGATCGTCGTCTCGATCGCGCCGGCGCGACGGGCCCAGATGGGATCGGCCCGGAAGGCGGCGAGGTCCGCCGCCGGCATCCCGACG
>JACDAH010000280.1 GCA_013695505.1 Chloroflexota bacterium
TTGCGAGGCCACGGTCCTCGTCACCGCCGACGGATTCCTGCGTCGCGGTTCGGTCGTCCCGTTGAAGGCCGTGGCGGACGACGCCGCCGCCCTCGTCCCCACGATCCGGCGCGTGCTCGTCGTCCGGCGGCTCGGCGAGCGAGCCCCGGCGACACCGTGGAACCCGGAGCGGGATCGTTGGTGGGCCGACGCGATCGACGCGGCGCGGGTTGCGATGATCGGCGAGGGCGGCGTGGGATCCGCTCCGGAGACCGACCCCGAGACCCCATACATGTTGATCTACACGTCCGGCACCACTGGCAAGCCGAAGGGCGCGGTCCACGTCCATGGCGGGTTCCCGATCAAGGCAGCCCAGGACCTCGCCCATACCTTCGACCTTCGCGCCGGTGACGTCTTGTTCTGGTTCACCGACCTCGGTTGGATGATGGGTCCGTGGTCGATCTCGGGCGCGCTCCTGCTCGGTGCCCGGCTGGTCCTGTACGAGGGCGCGCCCGACTTCCCGGGCCCCGACCGGCTGTGGAACCTGGTCGCCCGCCACCACGTGACCCATCTCGGGCTGTCGCCGACCGTCGTCCGGGCGCTGATCCCCCACGGACCAGATCCCGTCCGCGCCCACGACCTCTCGAGCGTCCGCGTCCTCGGCTCGACCGGCGAGCCGTGGGACCCGGAGAGCTGGTGGTGGTACTTCCGGGAGGTCGGTGGCGGCCGGGCGCCGGTCGTCAACTATTCCGGCGGGACCGAGGTCAGCGGTGGGATCGTGGGCTGCAATCTGCTGACCCCGATCAAGCCCGCGTCGTTCAACGGCCCGTGCATCGGGACGGCGGCCGACGTCGTCGACGCGACGGGCAGGCCGTTGCGTGGCGAGGTCGGCGAGCTCGTGATCCGGACGCCCCAGCCCGGCATGACCCGAGGCTTCTGGCTCGACCCCGATCGCTACGTCGAGGCGTACTGGAGCCGGCTTCCCGGCCTGTGGGTCCACGGCGACTGGGCGGTCGTCGACGGCGACGGCTACTGGTACATCCGCGGCCGATCCGACGACACGCTCAAGGTCGCCGGCAAGCGCGTCGGGCCGGCCGAGGTCGAGGCCGCGGCGACGGCCCACCCGAGCGTCGTCGAGGCTGCCGCGATCGGCGTTCCTCACGCCATCAAGGGCGAGGCGATCGTCGTCGTCTGCACGATCCGCCCCGGCGAGACCGATGACGCCGACCTTCGGGCCGCGATCTCGCGGCGCGTTGTGGAGGACCTCGGCAAGCCCCTCAAGCCGGAGGCCGTCGTCGTGGTGCCTGCCCTGCCGAAGACACGATCGGGCAAGATCATGCGACGCGTCGTCCGGGCGGCCTGGCTCGACCTCGATTCGGGCGACTTGTCGGCCCTGGATGACCCCACGACGATCGAGGCGATCCGCCGATCGGGGCCGGGCGCGACGGGCCCGGAGGCCACCGGGACGGCGGCCACCGGCGGCGAACGACAGGGACCGCAGTGACGAGGAGCAGGATCGACCGATGAGCGTCGCGATCGACAAGGACATCGTCAGCTGGGACGCCCTCGCGGACATGGTCGCGGATCTCGCGGCCAAGGTCAGCCGGGAGTACGACGTGATGCTGGCGATCACCCGCGGCGGGCTGGTGCCGGCGGGGATGCTCGCCTACCGGCTCGGACTCCGGAACATTCTCGTCGCGGCGGTCGAGTATTACGACGATGAGGGCAAACCCGGCCCGAAGCCGACCTTCCTCCAGTTCCCGGCCGATCCCCTGCTCCGCGGCCAGCGCGTCCTGATCGTCGACGAAGTCTGGGACAGCGGGACGACGATCCACGCCGTGACCGAGCGCGTCCGCCAGGCGGGCGGCCTGCCGACCACGGCGGTTCTCCACTACAAGCCCGACCGGTCCCGGGTCGCGGGCGCTCCCGACCATCACGTCGTAACCACCGATCGCTGGGTCGTCTACCCGTTCAAGGCCGGCCAATAGCGCCGACGGCGGCGGCGGCGCTCCGATGTCGATGAGTTTCCGCCCTGACCGCCGTCTGAAGAGAGAATGGCCACAGTTTCGTGGAGGGACTCGCATGACCCGAACCCTGCTTCTCGTCGGAACCCGGAAGGGCGCCTTCATCGTCGACGGAGGATCGGACCGCTCGGCGTGGACCGTCTCGGCCCCGATGTGCGAGGGCTGGCCGATCCACGATCTGCAGTGGGATCCGGCGACCGGCTCGATCTATGCCGGCGGCGGCTCGCCCTGGTTCGGTGCGGCGGTATTCCGGAGCGATGACCTCGGCGAGACGTGGACCCACTCGTCGGAGGGCCTGACCTACGGCGACGATGGCCCGAAGATCCCGGCTGTCTGGAACGTGACTCCGGCCCATGGCTCGATCTTTGCCGGCGTCGAGCCAGCCGGGCTCTTCCGGAGCGACGACGGCGGGGCGACCTGGACCCACGTCTCGGCCCTCCGCGAGCACCCCAGCCGCCCCGACTGGCAGCCCGGCGCCGGCGGGCTGATCTGCCACACGATCGTGCCCCATCCGACCGACGCCGCCCGGATGTGGGTCGCGATCAGCGCCGTCGGGACCTTTGCGACCGAGGACGGCGGCGCCTCCTGGGTGGCGCGCAACCGAGGCGTCGTGGCGTGCTTCCAGCCCGATCTGCACCCGGAGACGGGCCAGTGCGTCCACAAGCTCGTCATGGCCGCCGGCGAGCCCGACAGCCTCTATCAACAGAACCACTGCGGGGTCTACCGATCGCGCGACGCCGGACGGACGTGGGAGGACATCAGCGCCGGGCTCTCTTCCGAGTTCGGCTTCGTGATGGGGACCCATCCGCGAGATGCCGCGACGGCCTGGGTGGTCCCGCTCAGCCATCCCGAGGAGGGCCGGTTTGCGCCGGGCGGTTCGCTCGCGGCCTGGCGAACCCGCGACCGCGGCGACACGTGGGAGCGGCAGGGCGACGGCCTCCCGCAGGAGGGCGCCTATGTCGGCGTCTTGCGCGAGGCGCTGTCGGTGGACCGGGGCGATCCGGTGGGCGTGTACTTCGGGACGAGCACCGGCCAGCTGTACGGCTCACGCGACGAGGGCCGCTCCTGGCAGCGGATCGCCGACAACCTGCCGCCGATCTGGGGTGTCCAGGCGATCGAGGTCGACTGAGCGCGTCGTGGTCCACGTGATCCTGCCGCGCTCGCTCGTGTCCCTGATCCCGGGCACGGTCCGCTCCACCGAGGTGGAGGCGACGACCGTCCGCGAGGCCATCGACCGCCTCGACGAGCAAACGCCGGGCCTGCGCAACCGGCTCGTCGACTCCGGGCCGGTCCTGCGCGAGCACATCAACGTCTTCGTCGACGGCGATCAGGCGTCGCTCGAGACACCGCTCCGGCCGAACTCCACGGTGCACGTGATCCCGGCGGTCTCGGGCGGCTGATCGGCCCGGCCGAGAGCCCTTCCGCCGGTCGGACCCACCCGACCAGGCCAGATCACCACCGGCGGAATGTTGGGCTCGCTCTGGCGGCAGCTGGCCGGTCCGGGCAAAGGCATGGTCGATCCGTGCATGCGTGGCCTGGGCGGGCATCTTCGGCCGAACTCGGGG
>JACDAH010000305.1 GCA_013695505.1 Chloroflexota bacterium
GTGACGTTGTCGATCGCGGTCTGGCGGAACGTGTACGGGTTCGACAGCTGAACGACGATGACGTACGGGTATTTGCTGATCGTCGACGTCCGGACGAGCGCGTCACCGCTCAGGGGCTCCTGGGTCATGCCCAGCCGGCCCGGCGGCCCGACGTCGACATGGAACTGGCCGTCGACCGCGGGCACGAACGGAACTGCATCGCCGCCGTCGCTCGATGGCAGGCCGAGGACGATGTCGACGTCCGCCTCGGCGAGTCGGTCAGCCATGAACGAGGCGTAATCGACATCCTTCAGCGCGGCGGTGACGAGCGGATTCACGACGTTGTCCGCGAGCACGACGGGCTGTCCGAGCGCATGGTCGCGGTTGAGAACCTCGATGTATTCGGAGATCAGGGCCGTCCGCGAGCGCAGGTCGGCGATCTGCTGGGTCCGGAACTCGTCGGACAGCCGGTTCAGGACGAAGACCGTGACGAGGAGCAGGGTGAGCGCGACGACGCTCGCAAAGCCGAGGGTCAGCCGGCCCTGAAGTGTCTTCGGGCCGAGCTTCCGGATCGCCTTCGGGATGAGCCGCGGTCGACGGACGAAGCGACGCGACCGCCGGCTCCCGGACGACCCTCGCCGGGGCGCGCCCTCCTCGTGGAGCTCGTCCTCGCGCCCCCCGTCGCCGTCGGGATCGGACCGGGCGTTCGCGGCCGCCTCCGGCCTACCGCTCGGCGAATGCGTAGCCGACGCCGCGGACCGTCATGACGAATGCCGGCACGGCCGGGTCGTCCTCGATCTTGTCGCGGAGATGGCTGACGTGGACGTTGATGGTCTTCTCGTCCTGGTCGAGGGCTTCGTAATCGCGGAGGAGCTCGAGGAGCTCGCTCCGGGTGTAGACGCGGCCCGGTCGCGACGCGAGGTGGCGGAGGATCTCGAACTCGGTCGGGGTGAGGCTGATCCGGCGATCGCCGCGCTGGACCCGCCGTCGCTCAAGGTCGATCACGAGATCGCCATGACGGATGACCCGGCCGCCGGCGGCATCGCTGAGGTCGCCGTACGCCCGCCGGAGCAGTGCCTTGATCCGGCTCATCAGCTCGCGCAGGCCGAATGGCTTCGTGAGGTAGTCGTCGGCGCCGAGCTCGAGGCCGATCACCTTGTCGACCTCGTCGTCGCGCGCGGTCAGGACGAGCACCGGCGCCTTCGATCCGGAGGCCCGCAGCCGGCGGAGCACCTCGAAGCCGTCCATGCCGGGCAAACGCACGTCAAGGACGACGAGATCCGGGGCCTGGTGGGTCGCGAAGTCGAGCCCTTCCTCGCCGCTCTTGGCGACCGCGACCTGATAACCCTCCTGCTGGAGGGCGTACTGGATCCCGCGGGCGACGGCGAACTCATCCTCGACGATCAGGATCGTGGCACTCATGGCGGCCCGACTGTACACCGGCCCGCCTCCGACCGGGCTCGCTGCCCTGGCGCCGGCGCGCCGCCCCGGCGTGGCCGTTCGGCGGGTACGACGCTCCGTGATAAGGTGTGCGCCCGTTCCGGGCGCCCCGACCGCACCCGTCGGCGAGTCGCGCCCGCTCCACACGAGCTCAATCCGAGGATCCACTCCGATGCCCACCGCCACGTCCAAGCGCCTGAGCCTCTCCGCCGAGCCTCGCGAGCTCGTCGGCAAGAAGGTCGCCACGCTGCGCCGCAGCGGCCGTCTGCCGGCCGTCGTGTTCGGCCACGGCGTCGGCTCCGAGAACGTGTCGATCGATCTCCACGAGTTCGACGTCCTCCGCCGGAAGGCCGGCCAGAACGAGCTGATCGATCTGTCGCTCGGCGGCAAGGCGACGCGACCCGTGCTCGTCCATGGCGTCCAGGTCCATCCCGTCAACCGCCGGCCGCTCCATGTCGACCTGTTTCTCGTGCGGATGACCGAGGAGCTCACGGTGGACGTGCCGCTCGTCGCCATCGGTGTTTCGAGCGCGGTCGAGAACCAGAACGGCACGCTGATGCATCAGCTCGAGTCGGTCCGGATCAGGGCGCTGCCGGATCACCTGCCGCAGTCGATCGAGTACTCGATCGAGTCGCTCGTCGACTTCGACGCCACGATCAAGGTCTCCGACCTGGCGATTCCCGGCGACGTCATCCTCCTGACCGACACCGACGAGATCGTCGCCAAGGTGCTCCCGTCGCGGCTCCAGGCCGAAGAGGCCGCGCTCGAGGCCGAAGAGGCCGAGGCCGCCGCCGAGGCCGCCGAGGGCGAGCCGACCGAGGCTGCCGAGGGCGAGACTGCCGAGGGCGCCGAGGCCGCACCGAGTGGCGAGGGCGGCGACACCTCGGAGAGCTGATCGCCGGCCGGTCTTGATGTGGCGCGGGACGCCGGGGCGCCGTCGCTATGCTCTGCGGACATCGCCGTGCTCAGATTCAGCAGCGGCATGCTGAGCGTCGAGCGCGGCCAGGACCAAGCGCTCTAAAGGTGGCCAGAGTTGCACCGGTGGAACGCTGGGCACATCGTCCGGGCATTCTCGGTGGGGAGTTAGCCACAGCCGGCTAACAGATGCCTGCAGGCGGCGGAGATCGCGCCTCGAACCGCGCCCAACATTCTGTCCATGGGAATTTGGCAAGTCGGGGACGTGCCCGGCCAGGCGGTGTGTAGGGCGGGGCGCTCCTCCCGGCGGAGTGTTTCAGTGAAGGCGCGTTTCCGCGACGAATACCTCGTGGAGGCAGCGCAGATCCGGCATCGACCGCATTCTGGGCGGAGGTCCACGATAGATCTGTCGGGAAGTGCTCCCGACGCGCGCATCGTTCCGGTCAGGAGGGCGGTCGCCGGAGGCTCGGGCGTCCGGACCAGTCGCCCCTAGCGACGGGTCCCGCGGACGGTGACGGTCGGCAGGCGCAGCGCGAGCTGATCGGGTCGACGCTTCTCCAAGCGGCGACGGAGCGCGTCGAGGAAGCGGGTTCGAATGTCGTCAGGCAGGGTCTGGACGAGGTCCTCCTCGTCGAATTCGGCCATGAACCCGATATAGCCCTCGATGTCGAACGGGTGGACCAGCTCGTCGGCGCTGGCCTGGACGTCGGCAAATCCCGCCCGTCGCATCTGGGCCGCCGCGGCCGCGATGTCGCGCAGGTCGCCCGGTCGGTCGTTCCACTCGCGCGCCTCCTCGCCGACCTCCTCGAGCGCCGCATCGAAGTCCACGTCCGGTGCCCAAACGGCCTCCTGGGCGAGCCACGAGACCCACGCGAACGTGCCGCCGGAATGGAGGACGCGGCGGACCTCTCGGAGGGCCCGGAACCGGTTCGGGACGAGCTGGAGGACGAATGAGGAGATCGCCACGTCGATGCTGCCGTCGGCCAGCCCGAGCTCGTCGGCGAAGGCGACGCGCAGGTCCAGACGAGCCCGTTCGTCGGCCGTCAGGAGGCGATCCGCCTCGGCTCCGGCCTTCTCGATCATGCCGCTGGACGCGTCGATCGCGGTGAGCCGGATCTGCGGCCAGCGTCTCACGGCGGCGATCGCCAGCGTGCCCGTGCCGGTCCCTACGTCGAGGACCTGGCGCGCGCCCGCGTCGATCGCGGCGTCGATCGAATCCAGCACGCCGAATGCGGCCGGCGCGATGATCGGCGCCCACCAGCGGGAGTAGCCCACGGCGATCCGGTCGTAACGCTCGGCCTGTTCGGTCATGCGCGAATGCTGCCACGCGCGAAGGCGCCACGGAACGGTGCCCCGCACGGGCCGCCGGGAGCAGGCACGCGGCGCCGGGAACAGGCACGCGGCGCCGAGAGCAGGCACGGGCGGCCCTCGCGGGGATGCCGGCCCGCTGACCGACGGGCGTCGGCCGCCTACACTGGAGCCGATGGACCTCCCGTTCGATCCGCCGCTCGAGCCCATGCTCGCGAAGCCGAGCAACGGGCTGCCGGAGGGCGAAGGCTGGCTCTTCGAGCCGAAGTGGGATGGCTTCCGGGCGATCGTCTTCCGCGACGGCGACGAGGTCCTCATCCAGAGCCGCGACCTCAAGCCACTCGACCGCTATTTTCCCGAGCTCGCAGATCCGATCCGCGCGTCGCTGCCCGAGCGCTGCGTCGTTGACGGCGAGGTCGTGATCGCGACCGACGGCGAGCTCGCGTTCGAATCGCTCCTGCTCCGGATCCATCCCGCGGCATCGCGGGTCAAGATGCTGGCCGCCGAGACACCGGCGAGCTTCGTCGCCTGGGATCTGCTGGCGCTCGGCGACGAGGACTTGCGCGAGGTCCCCCAGGCGTTGCGCCGCGAGCGCCTCGAGGCGGCGTTTGCCGGCGTGACGCCACCGATCCACCTCACGCCGGCGACCCGCGACCGGGCCCTCGCCGCGGATTGGTTCGACCGGTTCGAGGGGGCCGGCCTCGACGGTGTGATCGCAAAGCGCCTCGACGGATCGTACCAGCCGGGCAAGCGCGCGATGCTCAAGATCAAGCACCAGCGAACGGCCGACTGCGTCGTGGCCGGCTTCCGGTGGCACAAGAACGGGCCGGGGACGCACGTCGGGTCGCTCCTGCTCGGCCTGTTCGACGACGCCGGCCGTCTCCACCACGTCGGGGTCACGTCATCGTTCACGTGGGACAAGCGGGCCGCCCTCGTCGAGGTCCTCGAACCACTCCGGTCAGACGCGACCCAAGGCCACCCGTGGCAGGAGTGGGCGGAGTGGTCGGCGGAGGGCAGCGCCGACGCCTCTGGCCAGCGCCTGCCCGGTGCGACGAGCCGCTGGAACCGCGGCAAGGACTTGTCATGGGAGCCACTCCGACCCGAGAAAGTCGTCGAGGTCGCCTACGACCACCTTCAGGGCGATCGATTCCGGCACGGCACGACGTTCGTCCGCTGGCGCGACGACAAGCAGCCGCCCGACTGCCGTTACGACCAACTCGAGGAGACGGCAGCCTTCGAGATCTCGAAGATCTTCGGCGGCAGCTGAGACAGAGCGGGCACCGGTCGATGACGAACGAGCACACCATCGAGGAGCGGTTCGCGGCGCTGGCCGAGGAGATGGCGGCGGTCGGCGGGGTTGCCCTCTCGCCCGGCCGAACAGGCTTCGGCTCTGGCACGCTCCGGGTGGGCGGGCGGATCTTCGCGATGGTCAGCGGTGGGCGCCTCGTGCTGAAGCTGCCCGCGAGTCGCGTCAGCGAGCTGTTGGCCGCAGGCGGCGGCCTCCCATTCGATGCCGGCAAGGGCCGGCCGCTGCGGGAATGGGTAGCGCTCGCCGACGCGGACGACGCGACCTGGCGGTCCCTCGCCCGAGAGGCCGCCACGTTCGTCGGGCGCTGACCGCCCGCGGACCTGATCAGCGGCGCCCCAGGCTGGTCTCCGGAACGAGGAACGAGCCGGCGAAGAACGCCATTCCAAGCCAGGAGAGTGAGATGCCCTTTAGGTCGCTGCCGATCGCGGCGGCGACGAACAGGATCACGGCGATCAACAGGAACAGGGATCGCAGAGTCAATTTCATGACGAGCCTCCGCTGGGGTCGGTGGACCTTCGGATCATCACGCAGCGGGTCGCCGGCCGCCAGCCCCGCGGCCATCCGAATCGAGTCCGGGACAACGCGGCCGCGTATCCACGAGCCAGGCGGATCGGTCGGGACCGGACGCGATCGCGGCCCACGGTCATCGTCGGGCGTCAATGAGACAACGTCGTGCGTCATGCGCTGTGAACGACCGACTGGGAGATTGATCCAGGTCAGATGTGGCGGTGAAGGTCCGCCTCGGGGGAGGTGGCTGGGACGTCGTCGTCCCGTGGCGGCTGCGCCCATCCCATCTGGGCCACATCGTGTTCCGGGAGCGACAGATGGATCACCTCGTGTTCGACGTTGGCGATCGCCGAAGCGGGAACGTAGAGATCGCTGGCCATTCCGACAATCGAGGTGAGGACATAGTTCTGGCCAACGTCCCGGACGGTGCCGACTCGACCGCCATCGTTCCCGACGATCGACCAGCCCGGCTGGAGATCTGACATTCGCATTCTGTGATTGACCTCCTCCCGCAGCCTTCCCGAACCTTAGCGCGGGCCTGCGCAGGATGTGAATTGGGGGGAATGGCGGAATTCCTGCGATCTGCTGTAGAAGAATGAGCGCCAGAAGGAGCCTTGAGCCCCACCAAGACGCGGGTCACAAGCCGTCGCTCGGAGTTCGCCCCTTTCGAGGTGCTCGCTGCTGACCTGAGCGGTCTGGCCACTCATTGCCTTCCCATGGATTGAAGTCCGGGTCGAGCGCCTCCTGGGCAGGGCGGTCGGCCTCGGGGACGTGGATCAGGTTGACCCGGACGCGGTACCAGAGCGACGAGCGCCCACGCATCCCATCGGTCAGGACGTCTGCCGGCTCGAGGCGGGCGGCCGCGTCGGGATGGCGGCCCTTCCAGCGCTCCAGCCCCTCGAGTGCCTCGGCCTTCGATGCGGCGCGGCTGATCTCGATGACGGGGATCGTGGTCTTGCGGCGCCCGGTCGGGGTAGGACGCGACCCGCCGGGCGTGCCGCGCGGCGGCATCCCGGGCCACTCCGTGGGGAGACCGGCGTTCTTGTCGCCGGCGGCGACGGCGGCGGCCCGCTCGGCGGCGACCTCGGGC
>JACDAH010000324.1 GCA_013695505.1 Chloroflexota bacterium
CCCTGAAGCCAGGCATCGCGGCGCCCGCCCGCGCTCGCAGCGCTCGCGGCGGCCCGTCCGCGCCGGCGCGGCCCCTTCATGCCAGATGTCGCCGTGGCAATCATCAGCATGCTCGTGGGCATGAACGTCCTGCCATACGGCGCCCCGGCCCGCGAATGTCAGTCGTGACGCGGGCCGGCGCTGCCCGCCGCTCGCTGGGGCATCAGTGGCAGGTTTTCGATGAGCTGCGTGCCCGCTCATGCTCACCCGGCGAACATCTGGCATGGAAGCGATGACTTCGGCCCCGCGGGCCGATTCCCCGCCGCGGCGTACCATCCGCGGGATGCCTGACCGGATCGACCTGCCCAGCCACGTCCGAGCGATCGTCGACGAGATCGAGACCGAGATCGGCGAGGAGCCGTTGCGCGCCCAGCAGCTGATCGAGGGTGCCGGCGAGCACGACGGGAATGGCCGAGTCGAGGCCGCCGTCCACGAGATCCTGACCGAGATCGGAGAAGACCCCGAGCGGCAGGGCCTCCAGGGCACGCCCGAGCGCGTCCACCGGATGTACACCGAGCTGACCGCGGGCTACCACGTCGATCCGGACCGGCTGATCAACGGCGCCGTGTTCGACGTCGCCTACTCGGAGATGGTGGTGGTCAAGGACATCCCCTTCTACTCGCTGTGCGAGCACCATCTGCTGCCGTTCTTCGGTCAAGCGGCCGTCGCGTACATCCCGCGGGGGCGGGTGATCGGGCTCTCGAAGATCCCGCGGGTCGTCGAGATGTACAGCCGCCGTCTCCAGGTCCAGGAGCGGCTGACCCAGCAGATCGCCGACTTCCTCCAGGATCGGCTCGAGCCGCAGGGGGTCGGTGTCGTCATCGAGGCAACTCACCTCTGCGCGGTGATGCGCGGCGTCCGCAAGCCCGGCACGATCATGACCACCTCGGCCGTCCTCGGTCTCTTCCGGACCCGTGACCGGACCCGGGCCGAGTTCTTCGCCCACCTCGACCGGGCAGCGCCCGGCGCCTGAGTGAGGTTCACCCAGGGGGCGAGTCGCGCCCGGCGAGCCACCAGCGTCGCTCGGTCACGGCCTCGCCGAACAGGTCGGTGTCGAGCGTCTCGCGCGGCTTGAACCCGCGAGCCTCGTAGAAGCGCTCGCCCTTCAGGTTCCCCGACAGGACGTCGGCGGCGATCGGCACCAGCGGGACGCGCGCCCGGAGCTCCGCGAGCAGGGCAGTCCCGGCGCCTTCCCGCCGGTGCTCCGGGTGGGCGTAGATCGAGACCAGGCGGACACGATCGGGCTCCAGGACCGCATCCGCGAAGGCAACGGTGACGCCGTCCACCTCCGCCACCAGGAAGACGTGCCGCTCGATCCGCCGGATCAGCCGTTCGGTGCTGTACGCGTTGTCGAGGAATGTCTCGATCGTTTCCGGCTGGAGCAGCCCGGCGTAGGTGTCACGCCAAGCCGAGTGGGCCACGCGACGGACGAACTCCGCGTCCTCGATGATCGCCTCGCGGACGATCAGCACCGGTCGACCTCTGCGGCTGCTGTCGAGCCGGCTCCAGGCTCGACGCGGAAGACCACCCGCGCGACCAACAGGATCGCGACCATCGCAACGCTGCCCAGGATCATCGCCAGGCCGACCTCCACGACGAAGAACGCGTCCGGAAGCCCGGGATCCGGGATCCTCGTCGCCAACTCGCGACCCGGCAACCACGACGGCCAGGTCAGGTTCAGGATCCCGAAGGCAAGCACCGTCCCGACCCCGGCCAGTCGATCGGGGTCGCCGTCCCAAGGCGTTCGGCGGATCGGCCAGCGCAGCCGCGGGCGTCGCCGCTCACCGAGAAGGATCCAGCCGAAGAGACCGACGTAGAAGCCGGTCAGCCAGACCACGACCGAATCGACGTATCCGCGCTCGCCAGTCGCGAGCCAGAGGGTCAGCGCGAGATCGGACGCGACGATGCTCGAGGCGATCTGGACGAAGGTGTTCCGCCGCTGAGCGCGCGACCGGACGTTCTCCACCCGGCCATCGTAGCGCCGCGATTCGCGCCACTCGTCGCTGGATTCTCAGCCTGCGTCAGTCGACGTGGCTCCTCTTCGGCGGGGCGATCCGGAGATCGTCATCGGGACGGTGGTCACGGGCGTGCTCGCGATCATCGCGGTGCGTGTCGCCGGACGATCGTTCAGCCGGGCGAACGCCTGACGACGGCCAGCTTCTCGCGACGCTCGGCGCCGGCACCTCGCTGGGTGCCGGCGTCGTGGCGTTCGACCCGGCGCCACCGCCTACAATCCGGCCATGTCCGACCGCCCGATCAAGGTGCTCATCGCCAAGCCGGGCCTCGACGGCCACGACCGCGGCGCCAAGGTCCTCGCCCGCGGGCTCCGCGACGAGGGCTTCGACGTCGTCTACACGGGCCTCCGCCAGACGCCCGAGATGATCGCGACCGCGGCGCTCCAGGAAGATGTCGATGTCGTGGGACTGTCGATCCTGTCGGGCGCCCACATGACGCTCCTGCCGCGGATCACGAAGCTGCTCCGCGAGCAGGGCCTCGAGGACGTCCTGGTCACGGCCGGCGGCATCATCCCGGACGACGACGTGGCCGCGCTCGCCGACGTCGGGGTAGCCCGGGTATTCGGACCCGGGACCACGATCGCCGAGGTGGCCGAATACCTCCGGACCACCGCCCGGCCACGCGACTAGCGTGACCTCTCCGGACGCCCGCGAGGCGGCCGCCCACGGGGCGGTTGTCCGCGCGGCCAACCTCGTCGCCGCCGCCCGCGCGGGCGATCGCCGGTCGCTCGCCCGCCTGCTGACCGCCGTCGAGAACCGAACCGCGGTCGCCGAGCCGGCCCTGCGCGAGCTCTACCCACTCGCCGGCGGAGCCCACGTCGTCGGGATCACGGGCCCGCCGGGCGCGGGCAAGTCGACGCTCGTCGCCGCCCTCATCGGCGAGGTCCGCAAGGCAGGCCGGGCGGTGGCCGTCGTCGCCGTCGACCCGTCCTCGCCGATCACCGGCGGGGCGCTCCTCGGCGATCGTGTCCGGATGCAGAGCTACGCCGGCGATCGCGACGTCTTCATCCGCTCGATGGCCGCTCGCGGCCACGCCGGCGGCCTGGCGTCGACCACCGGCGCCGCGACCGCCGTCCTCGAT
>JACDAH010000334.1 GCA_013695505.1 Chloroflexota bacterium
GGCCTTCTCGGCACCGACGGCGAAGGCCTCGATCGCCATGGCTTCCACGACAGCGAAGGGATCGCCCTCCATCAGCACCCGATCCTTGAACGTGCCCGGCTCGGACTCGTCGGCATTGCAGACGAGGTAGTGCGGCCGGGCGGGCTGGTCGGCGACGGCGGCCCACTTGCGGCCGGTCGGGAATGCGGCGCCACCGCGACCGACGAGGTTGGCCGCGGTCACCTCGTCGATGATGCGCCGCGACCCGATGGCGCGGGCGCGCGCCAGGGCCTGGAAACCGCCGTTGGCCCGGTAGTCGTCGAGCGAGGTCGGCTCGACGACGCCGATCCGGGCGAGGAGGCGGAGACCCGGTTGGCCGGCCTGCGGGATCGGCGGGTCGCCATACGACGTCCAGCCCTGGACGCCCGGCCCGATTCGGGCGGCGATGCCCGCCATGTCGACCGGCGCGGCCACGATCGTGTCCGGCTCGGTACCGGCCGTCGTGATCATCGCCGCCGGCGCCTGGTCGCAGAGTCCCAGACATGGTGAGCGCAGCCAGGTCCGCTCGCCATCCGGCCCGGGCTCGCCCTCCGCGCCCATCGTTCGCTCGAGGTCCGCGCAGAGCTCGTCCGAGCCGGCGAGGCGGCAGGCCAGGTCGTCGCAGACGTGGGCAACGACCGGCGGTCGCGGCGCCGTGGCGAACAGCGCGTAAAACGTCGCGACGCCCCACGCGTCGGCCGGGGGCACGGTCAGGCGCCGCGACACGTAGTTCAGGGCCGGCTGACTGATCCAGCCGATCCGCGCCTGGACGGCATGGAGCGCGGGGATCAGCAGGTCGCGCCGGGAGCGTGCCGCGTGGCCGCCGTGCGTGGCGTGGCCGTCGCTTCCGCTGTCTCGCGGGCCCCCGCGCCAGCCCGATTCGGCCGGTCCGAGGACCGCATCGACCGCCGCCCGCTCGGCTGGCGTCGCGAGGGGCCCGATGATGTGGAGATCCATCGCCCGAGTGTAGCCGCGAAGGTTGCGAGCGCGTGCCATCCGCGCGCCAACCCGCGTCTCCAATGTGCTACCATGTGCTACATGCGCGACCGCATCAACCAGCTCCCGAGAGTCGGCGTCCGGGAGCTGCGGCAGAACCTGTCGGTCTATCTCCGCCGCGTCGAAGCCGGCGAAACGCTGGAAGTGACGGATCACGGCCGCCCGGTCGCGCGTTTGGGGCCGCGTCCAACCGAACCGCTGTCGTTGATCGATCGCCTGATCGCCGAAGGCCGAGTCACGCCGGCGACTGTCGACCACCGCACGATCGGGATGCCGCCGGCGAGTCCCGGACGACCGCTCTCGGAAATCCTCCAGGAGATGCGGGACGAGGACGATCGGTGACGGCCGTCGCCTACGTGGACACGTCCGCACTCGTGAAACTGATTGTCGAGGAGGTCGGGTCACTCGGGATGGCCCGGTGGTACGTAGGGGCCGACCGGCTATTGATCAGTCGCCTCGGGATCGTCGAGACACACCGTGCCGCCGCCCGCCGCACGAACATCGACATGATCCGGCTTGATCGGATCCTCAACTCAATTGAGGTCTTCGAGCTCGACGACCAGATTGGGCGTGAAGCCGCTGCGGTGGGCCCCGTCGCTCTGCGGTCCCTCGACGCGATCCACCTGGCCACGGCGATGAGCCTGCGACCGGCGATCGACGCGTTCGTCACCTACGACGATCGACTGGCCTCGGCCGCCCGAGAGCTCGGGCTGCCGGTCGTTTCGCCCGCCTGAGCGGGAGAGCGTCGCGCGCCTCGGTGGGGGAACAGCCCGCCCGACACAGGCGACTGGCGGGCTGAAGGGTCACGTTCCTGGAGCGCGGTATTCAGGGTGCTTCGCGACGGCAGCGTCGACGTCCGCGGCGGTCAGGAGGACCGTCGTGCGGACGGACGCGGCGCCGGTTGCGCCGACCGTTGCGGCGACCGCGGCGGCCGCGATGTTGTCCGGCAACTCCACGGTGATCAGGATGTCGTCGTCGCCCAGCGCCCAATAGCAGGACTCGACGCTGCCGCCGACGCTCTTGACCAGGGCCTCGATCGCTGTCAAGCGACCGCTGCCCCCGTCCTTCAGGACTCCCTGGATGCCCGCCTGAGTGTACGACGCCCTGATCAGGTAATGAGCCATGTGGTGCTCCCTTATCCTGCGGCCGTGGGATGGGCCGTCGTGAACCATCATGGCAGGTGCGGCGGCCCCAAGACGTCGATCCCCTTCGGTCACCCGCGGGCGGGCAGCCCGGGCGGAGTCCAGGCGGCAGGGTCCCAGTCCGGATCCGGCTTCGCGAGCTCGAGGACCAGGCTATCGAGTCCGGCCTCGAGCCGTTCGATCACCTGGCGTTCGATGTTCGGCATCGTCCTCAGCGCGACGCCGAGCATCATGTTCGCGGCAAAGCCCTGAGGCTTGATGTCGAGGGCCATCGTCACTCGCGTCTTCGAGCCGTCTTCGTTCGGAGCCAGGTCGACGCCGCCGTCAGCCCGGATCCGGCCCTCGGTCGTTCGGATCTCGATCCGCGCGGGGCCGCGGTCGGCGATCCGGATGCCGAGGTCGCCCGTCATCCCGAGCGCGGTGGCGGCCTGGGTCCCGGGCTGGATCGGCGGCAGCTCGTCGCGGAGGCGAGCGCCCAGCTCGAGCAGCCGGTCGTGAACGACGTCCGGCCGCTGGTCGACGATCCGGCTCGATCGATGGCCGAGAGTCGCCATCGTCAGGGAATCGTGATGCGGCCGTCGGGGCCGATCGGGAACGAAGGGTTGTAGCAGACCTCCCAGGGATGGCCGTCCGGGTCGGCGAAGTAGCCGCCATACCCGAACGGCAGCTCCGTGCCGGGCTTCAGGAGCGTGCCGCCAGCGGCGACCGCTTCCTCGAGAGCGGCGTCGACGGCCTCCGGGCTGTCGATGTTGATCGCGAGGGTGATCCCGCCGAAGGAGCCGCGCGTCGGCTCGAGGAGGTTGGCGTCATCGGCCAGATCCTGCCAATCGAAGATCCCGAGGTAGCTGTCGGCCGTCCGGAACCAGGCGATCTCGGCCATCGATGAGGCGCAGCGCTCCCAGCCGAGGGTCTGGTAGAAGCGAACGGCGCGCTCGATGTCGGCGACTCCAATGGTGACGATGTTGAGGCGGGCGGGAATGGTCATCGGCCAAGTCTACGGCCGTCCGGCCGAGCCTCGGCGCCATCCAACGCCGGATTGCCAACGGCTCGCGGTCAGCGTTGTTGTGTGGGCGCATCAGCAGCTGTCTGGACGGCGACGGAGCCGGTCCGGCCACGGAGCCCCGCGACGGTTGAGTGCGGGCCGTTGGAGGGCGATCTGGTGCGGTCGCCTCCGTTGAATTGACTAGATCCATGACCGCCGATCGTCAATGCCGGCGGCCAAACGGTTCCTACCGCGTTCCGTCATGCGCGTGCTGTCATGGGCCTACCGAGCGAGCCACGGAACCCGGCCCCTGTGCCGGACCGCGGGGCGATCGTCCGGCGTGACCATTTCATCACCGCATCCCTCAGGAGAACAGACACGTGGATACCAAGCGCATCGCTCTCGTCGCCGGAACCGTTCTGACTGTCGCGAGCATCAGCGCCGGGGCAGTGTCCCTGGCCCTCTTCACCAGCACCGCGACCGTGCCCGCGAACACGTTCTCGACCGGCAGCGTGAGCATCAGCACCAACCCGACCACGGCCATGGTGACCTTCTCCACCATGGCGCCCGGCGATCAGGTGACCGCGCCGATCACCGTCAGCAACAACGGCACGCTCGACCTGCGCTACGCGATCTCGTCGGTCGCCACGAACGCGGACGCCAAGGGCCTCAAGGACCAGCTGATCCTGACGGTCAAGTCGGGCGTTACAACGTGCACCAACGCCGCCTATGCCGCTTCCGGGACGAACCTCTACACCGGTGACCTCGACTCCTCGGCCGGCTTGATCGTCGGCGATGCGACCAGCGGGGCCCAGACCGGCGACCGCGCCCTCCCGCCGACCACCGGCAACACGGAGGTCCTCTGCTTCAACGTCAGCCTCCCGAGCGCGACCGGCAACGCCTTCCAGTCCGCCTCGACCACCGCGACCTTCACCTTCGCCGCCGAGCAGACCAAGAACAACTAAGCCACCCGTTGGAAACTGGGCGGCCCGGCCTTCGGTCGGGCCGTCCCACGAGAGGAGCGCGACTCCGATGACCCTGACCTTGCTCCGCCTTGCGCGGCGAG
>JACDAH010000293.1 GCA_013695505.1 Chloroflexota bacterium
CGAGGCGATGGCGATGAGCCTGATCGCATTCGGCGGCGCCGCCCAGTTCGCGGCCATCGGCTACGTCGTCAGCGGGCTCGCCTGGCCGGCGATCGCGCTTCTGACGCTTCTTCTCAACGCCCGCCACGCCCTGTACTCCGCGGCGCTCGCGCCGTGGTTCCGTGGCCGGTCGTTCGCTGAGCGGGCCGTCGCCGCCCATCTGCTGACCGACGAGTCCTTCGCCCTCGCCGTCGCCCACTTCCGGCGCGTCGGGCGGTTCGACCCGATCGGCTACTGGTACCCGGCCGTCGTGACGACCTTCATCCCCTGGAACATCGCGACGTTCGCCGGGGTGATGCTCGGCGATGCGATCGTCGATCCCACCCGGTTCGGGATCGACGTGATCTTTCCCGCCGCCATGGCCGGCTTGTGCGTCGGACTGGTCGCCGGTCGACGGGAGCTCACGGCAGCACTAGCTGGCGCCGCAATCGGGGTCGCGGCATCGATTGCGATCAGCCCCACGATCGGGATCATCGCCGGCGGCGTCCTCGGGCCGTTCGTCGGGCTGCTGGTGCCGGCAACGGATAAGGCCGCGCCATGAGCTTCGAGCTCGTGCCGCTGGCCGTCGTGATGTTCGCCGTGACCTATCCCTCGCGGGCAATGGGCCTGCTCAACCCAGCGATCGAGCGAATGCCGCGGCCCCTCCTCGCCTACCTCCAGCTGGTCGGGCCGGCCGTGCTCGCGGCCCTTGCCGCGGCCAACGTCATGGTGGCGACGACCGACGGCCGGCACGAGTTCGTGGTTGGCCTTCCGTGGCTGTCGGTCCTCGCCTGCATCGCGATCGTGGCCTGGCGTCGGAACCTCTTCATCGGGCTTGCCGTGGCCGTCGCGATCGCCATCGCCGGCCGGGCCGCCGGCCTGCCCTGAACGACAACAATCGAGGATCGCAGCACGTAGCTCGATCGGACCGTCCTTCGAGCATGGGACCACGGATCGACGTCCGGGACGTCCTGGTCGTCGTGCCCCACCTGATCGTCACCGGGACGCTGGTCGCGATGACGGTCATGCAGATTCCCAGCACGCGAGCCCAGCTCGATTCGGGCTACGTGCCTTCGTGGTTCGGTATCGAGCTGGTGATGCTGGGGCTCGCGGTCGTGCTCGCTGCCGTCGTGGCGATCGAGGTCGGCATCTGGCTCCGCACAGGTCGGCGCCGGGGCTCCTGATCGTCGACGGCGTCGTGTTCATCGCGTCATGGACCGCGCTGATGCCGTTCCTGTTCGCCAGCCTGCTGCCACTCGTGGTCATGGGGGGGACGCCGATCGCGGCCGTGATGTTGGCGGTCGCCGGAGCCGCGAACCCACCAGGAGGTACGCCTCCGGCGCCTGATCGCCGCCCGACGGATCGATCCGACCCTGCCGCGATGGGCTTCCGGCCACCGGGCTGCGTTGTATCGAGGTCCACCCGTCTCGTTTCCGGAAACGACCAGGAGCGCAGCCGAGCGGCCGGTGACGGTGGCTCGGAGGTCGAGCAAGGCCCGGCGGGCCGGTCGGCCCCGACGGCGGGCCGGCCATCGCGTCAGCCGCGGCGCGCTTCGAGCTCGACCTCGACCAGCATCAACGGCTCGAGCAGGGCCGCGACCACGACGAGCGTCGAGGCCGGTCGGATCGATCCGAAGAGCTCGCCGTTGACTTCGGCGACGGCCAGCGCATCCTCGGCACGGGTGATGTACATCCGTGTCCGGACGACGTCCTCGGCACGGAAGCCGGCCTCGGTGAGCGCATCGAGCGCAATCCCGTACGCTGCCCGCGCCTGTGCGGCGGCGTCACCCGGGTGGAGCGAGGTCCCGTCCGTGCCCGCGTCCGTCGTCCCGGCGACCCAGCAGGAGTCGCCGACCGCGACCGCGCGGCTGTACCCGAAGCGCTCCTCGTACGGCCCACCCGACGAGATGAGCCGGCGCTCCCCCGTCACGGCATGGTCGCCGGAGCCGATCCGCTGGCGACCCGCCAGCCCGCCACCACCGGGTCCCGCCCGATCGTCAGCAGCAGCCCGGCCAGCAGCGCCGTCCGGGGCACGATCGACGCGGTGTCGAGGTACTCCGCGGGGGAGTGGTCCATCCCACCGATCGGGCCAAGGCCGTCGATCGAGGGGACGCCCATGCCCGACGTGGTGTTGGCATCCGACGCGCCGCCGGTCGCCGCGTCGCGAACCTCGAAGCCGAGGCGGCGGGCGATCGCCTGGGCGTGCTCGACGAGCCGGCCCGACTTCTCGAGCTTCTCCATCGGCCACCAGCGGGCCATCGGCTCAAGCTCGGCGGTGACGTCCGCGACGGCCAATGAGCCCAGCATGGAGCGGATCTCCTCCTCGGCCGCTTCGAGGTCGGCCCGGCGGACGGCCCGGACGTCGACCTCGAACATGCACTCTTCGGACACGACGTTCGGTCGGGTCCCGCCCGCGATCACGCCGACGTTGACCGTCACGCCGTCCCAGCGACCGTTGAGAGCGTGAAGCCGGGTCACGAGATCGGCGGCGGCGAGGACGGCGGAGCGCCCCTTCTCGGGCTCGACCCCGGCGTGGGCGGCCCGGCCGTGGACGGCGATCCGGGCGTCGAGGATGCCCTTCCGCGAGGACACGAAGTCGCCGTTCGCCCG
>JACDAH010000357.1 GCA_013695505.1 Chloroflexota bacterium
CCGTCGATCAGGGCCTCCGCGACCGCCCGGAACTCCTGCGACAGAAAGTCGGTGATCGGTCGTCCCTGCATGGCCTCCGGCGTCGTGCCGAGCATCCCCGCGATCGCCTCGTTTGCGTACGTGGTGCAGCCGTCGCCACCGACCAACCAGACCCCGTCGAACATCCCATCGAAGATCGTCCGAAGACGCTCCATGGGCACCTGGCCAACGGATGTCTCTTCGAATCTGGCATCAGGAAGGATCATGTCCAAGCTCCCTGGCGACTTCGAGCGTGCGATGTCAGCCGGCCGCCATGAGCGGCTCACCGGGGGCCGCTTCGACCGGCTCGGGAGCGTCGTCACCGAGGACGCGCTCGTTTGCCGTCGGCGCCTGCTCGATCGCGGCCCGATCCACAAGGGCCGGGTGGCTGCCGATTGAGCGGCGTTCGAGGAGGGCTTCGAGAATCAGCTGGTCGCTGGCAGGGAACCGATTGCGCCGCGGGCGGAGATCGGCCGTGATGGCCTGAAAGAGCCAGCGCAGCCGCTCGATGTCGGCCCGGATGCCCGAGGACGCCGGATCGTTATCCGGTCTCCCCTCGAGATCCCGCTCAGCCTCGCGCCAGAGGCTCAGCACCTGTTCCACGCTCGACGACACCCCCAACACCTCTTCGGCCGAACCCTGCCGTTGACGCTTGTCATGGGGCGATGACGAGGGGCGCGGTCGGTCTTCCGCCGCGACATTAGGCGGGAGGGACGCCGCCGTCTGCCACGTATCTGTCGCAGGATTGCGGAGGATTGCAGGCTGGGCAGACGGGTCGACCAACGTTTCCCAGGCCGAGTCAGGGGGCCAGGAGCGCCGCCGAACCCGTCCAGACCGCAGCGATCCCGCCGTCGCCGTCGGTCACCTGGCCCACGATGACCGCGATCCCGTCGTGGGCGGCCGCGCCCATCAGCGTCGTCCCGATCTGCGCCCCGGGCAGGGTCATCGGCCGCCAGCTCGATCCATCGGCAGAGACCCAGGCCAGCGCGGCGCCCGTTTCGTCGCCGCCGAGCGCGACCAGGTGCCCGTCGACAGCCTCGATCCGGGCGACCGCGGTACCGTCCAGACCCGCGACCTCCGTGACCTCCCAGGCACCATCGGTGCCGAGCCGCACCAGACCGACGGCCTGGCCCCGGACCGCGATGGCCAAGGGTCGCCCGTCGAAGAGCGCCGCGCCGACGATGGCGGCGTCGGGGCCGAGACCGAGATCCTGCGGCGGAGCGAAGGTCTCGCTGTCCCCGCTGGCGACGCACGCCCGGCAGTCCAGAGGTCCCGCGCCGAATACCCAGATCCGGGTACCGTCGCTCACGGCGCCCTGCGGATAGAGGCCACCGAACGGATTCGGCACGCTCGCCCATTGCAGGCCGCTGTCCGACGTCATGAGGTAGACGACGTCGCCGCTTCCGGCGCCGAGGAGCACCACCGTCCCGCCTCGCCCCGCGAGGAGGTTCGCGTTGCCCTGTCCGACGCAGAACGCCGGGTCGAAGACGGCCTCCTGCCAGGTCCCGCTCACCTCGCGCGCCCACGTGTCGAGCGCCGACGGGTGGCCGCAGCGATCCGTCTGCCCGCCGCCGACCGCGACGACCCGGTTCCCGATCAGGGCCAGGCGCACCGGCGCCATGCCCTGGCGGCTCGTGATGCCCTCTCGATCCCAGGCGAAGCCGTCGGTCGAGTGGAGAATGACCGGGAGCTCGCCGGCCCGGCCCCCGGCGCCCGCCGCCAGGAACCCATCGGGAACAGCAACGACGTCCGTGAGAGTCGCGGCCACCGGGCGATCACCGAGTGGGACGAGCTGCCAGTCGAGGGCCGGATCGATCGCCGCCGGGGTGACGACGGCTGAAGGGCCGACGGAGGCAAATGGCGGGCCGGCGGATGCCGGCGCGGATGCCGTGGGCGCGGTCGGGCTGACGACCGGACCCGTGGTTGGCTCGGGCCTGGCAAGGCAGCCGCCGAAGAGGACGAACACGGCGAGTGCCGCCCACGCGCCGCGGAGAGTCATTCGGGTGCCCACAGGCGTCCGACGGGCCGGTCGGCGGGCCGTGTGACGGCGGGACGGTGGCCGTTGATCCCGGAGACGACCGAACCGATCAGCGACGCCGCTTGAGATCGGCGAGGATCTCGCGGGCCGCGTTCTGTCCCGGCTGACCGGTGATTCCACCACCAGGGTGGGCGCCCGAAGCGCAGAGATACAGCCCGTCGACCGGCAGCCGGTAGCGGCCGCTGCCGAGGAACGGCCGCCACAGGAAGAACTGGTCGAGCGCCTGCTCGCCGTGCAGCGGGTGGCCGCCGGTCAGGCCGTACTCGCGCTCGAGGTCGAGCGGGCTGATGACCTCGCGAGCCGTGATGCTCGCGGCTAGGCCCGGGGCGAGGTCGTCGAGGACCGCGACGACCCGATCGGCGAAGGCATCTGCCCGGCCGTCGTCATCCCAGGCGCCGTCGCGGAGGCGGTATGGCGCGTACTGGGCGGTGATGCTCAAGACATGCGTCCCGGCCGGCGCTCCTTCAACCAGGGACGGGTCGACGAGAGACGGAATCGTGGCTTCGAGGACCGGCGTGTCCGACACGCGGCCGTACTTCGCGGCATCGAACGCGTGCTCGATCGCGTCGATCCCCGGGGCGACCAGGATCCGGCCACGGAGGAGCTGCTCCTCGTCGCCGGCTGCGGCGGTGAACGGTGGCAGCCGATCGACCACGAGATTCACCTTGGCGACGACGCCCGGTGTCCGGTAGTTCGCCGCCCGCCAGCGCATCGACGGACCGATCGTGACCGGATCCGACAGCTCGACGAGGGTCCGCTTCGGGTCCAGGCCCGAGACGACGACCGTCGCGCGCAGCTCACCGCCGCCCGCCAGCGCGACGCCCGTGACGCGGTTGTCGCGGGAGGTGATCGCAACGACCTCCGCATCGCAGCGGATCTCCGCGCCGGCCGCCCGCGCCGCCGAGGCGAGCGCCTCCGACAACGCCCCGGGGCCGCCGATCGCGAACACGGTCTGGCCGGCGGCGCCGCCGTCATTGCCGGCTCCATCCGCGAGCAGGATCGCGGTCGAGCCCGCCGACCACGGCCCGAGGAACGAGTGCCGAACGCCACGCCAGGCGATCGCGGCCTGGAGCGCGTCGGTCTCGAACGTCTCAGCCACGAAGTCCGCAACTGCCATCGGCAGGACCCGCAGGATCGTGTGCGAATCATGCCTGCCCAGACCTCGGAACGTCCGCCCGAGCTTCAATCCCGTCAGCGCATCACCGATCCCGGGCGCCTTGATGTCCGGCGGAGTCTCCGCCGCGAGCTCGGCGAGGAACTTGCCGAGGGACCGGACGAGCCGCTCGAAGTCCGGCCAGGCGCCGGCATCGCGGGCGGACCATGCCCGCAGGCCCTCGACGGTCCGAGCCTGCTCGGACCAGAGCGTGACCGCGCGTCCGTCAGGCTGGGGCGCGAAGACGCGGACGTCCGGCGCGACGAGGCGAAGACCGTGCGCCCGGAGATCGAGCTCTCTGACCACCGACGGCCGGATTCGCCCGACGGTGTCGGCGAGCCGCGGCACCCGGACGCCGCCGAGCTCCGACGTCTCGGCGGCACCGCCGACG
>JACDAH010000294.1 GCA_013695505.1 Chloroflexota bacterium
GACGAGGACATCCGACCTCGCCGCTCATCAACGATCCAAATGACCCGCTGGGGCTCAGGGCGTGGCGCCGGCCGCGGTCATCGCCTCGCGCAAGCCATCGCCCACTCGATCCGGGACGTGGAGCACCGCGTGGGCCGCGGCGTAGGTCGAGGTGTCGCCGTGGTAGTCGGACCCGCCGGTCGCGATCAGGCCGAGATGCTTCGCCACCTCCGCGACCATCGTGACCGTCCCGGGCGCGAAGGAGATGTAGTGGACCTCCAGGCCGGCCAGGCCCATCGCGATCAGCTCGCGCAGCAACGGCACCTGGGACGGCGCCTCGGAGAAGTGCGCCAGGACCGGCACGCCGCCGGCGTCTCGGATCGCCTCGATCGCCTCCCGCGGACCCATTCCCTCGCGCTGGACATAGCCCGGTCCGCCCCAGCCGATCAGCCGCCGGAATGCGTCCTCGACGCTCGTCGCGTGGCCCGCAGCGATCAGCGCTCGAGCGATCGTCGGCCGGCCGAGAGCGTCGTCGCGAGTCAGGTCGAGGTGGGCCAGGTGGGCGTCGATCGCCATCCCGACCTCGCGGAGCTTCGCCACGGTCTTTTGGAACCGGATCCGGCGCGCGGCCCGTTGCTTCCCCAACGCGGCCTCGAACGCTTCGTCCGTCGCATCCATCCCGAAGCCGAGGATGTGGAGCTCGCCCTCCGCGAGCGGGATTCCCCTGGCGAGGGCGTTGATCTCGACGCCGGTGATGAGTTCGATCGGCGCCGGTACCGCGCGTCGCAGGTTCAGGTCGCGGTACGCGGCAAGTGAGTCGTGGTCAGTGATCGCGAGGGTCCGGATGCCGGCGGCCGCCGCCTCACCAACGAGCTCCACGGGCTCGAGGACGCCGTCGGATCGGAGCGTGTGGGTGTGGAGGTCGACCGTCGAGACGCCGCTTCCGGCCGATGCCTTCGGACGCCGGGCGTGGCGGCCCACATGGCCGGGCGGTGGCGTTGACCCCGTCACCGTCAGACTTCGACCAGCTGGCTGATCCGCTCGATCGCGACGGCGCGGCCGGTCGCAGGGTCGATGTCGATCTGGCAGGCGTTGAACACGACGGGACCCTCGCCGACGGCGAACCGGGTCGGCAGGGCGTTGATGAACCGTGGCAGGACGGTCGCCGGATCGAAGCCGATCACGCTCCAGACCGGGCCGGTCATCCCGAGGTCGGTCTGGTACGCGGTGCCCCCGGGCAGGATCCGCTCGTCGCCGGTCACGACGTGGGTGTGCGTCCCGACGACAGCGCTGACGCGTCCGTCGAGATGCAGCCCGAGGGCGTTCTTCTCCGAGGTCAGCTCGCAGTGGAAGTCGACGATCCGGACCGGCGGCAGCGGCTCGGACGACTCGTCGAGCAGCCTGTCGGCATCGGTGAACGGGTTTTCGATCTGCTGCATGTAGGTCCGGCCCTGGAGGTTGATCACCGCGAGGTCCGTCCCGTCGAGTGCCTGGTAGACCCCCCAGCCCCGTCCCGGAACGCCGTTCGTGCCGTAGTTGAGCGGGCGCAGGACGCGATCGTTGGCGTCGAGGTAGGGATAGATCTCGCGCTTGTCCCAGATGTGGTTGCCGCTCGTGATCACGTCGACGCCCGAGGCGAACATCGCCTCCGCGGTCGACGGGGTCAGGCCCATCCCGCCGGCGACGTTTTCGCCGTTGGCGGTGACGAAGTCGATGCCTCGCTCGTCGCGGAGAGCGGGCAAGACCTGCTCGACGGCCAGTCGCCCCGGCTTGCCGATGAGGTCGCCGATCATCAACACGCGGGTCGCACCCGGCGGCCGCGGGGCGTTGCCGTTGGCGGGGTTGCCGAGCCGCGTCCGGCCGATGGGCGCAAGCGAGGTCGAGGGTTCGTCAGTCACCGAGCGACGATACCGGACGCCCTCTCGGGCTGGCGGCCGGTCTGTCCGGCGCCAGCGTCGTTGGTCATGTCGCGCGATCTCGAGCGCGGCGGCTCGCTTCGTCATACGCATGATGCGCGACGACCTCGCCGACCTCCGCCATCGCGACATCGGCCGCGGAGTCAGCGAGGTCCGCCCGGGTGGACTGGACGATGAGCTTCGCGGCGGTCGCTGTCTTGGCCGCCGCTGTCTCGGCCAGGACCATCGACTCCAGCGCGGCATTGGCAGCCGACGCGGTTGCCGAGGCGGCTTCCGC
>JACDAH010000361.1 GCA_013695505.1 Chloroflexota bacterium
ACCAGGGCCAGATCGCGTACTCGTGGCAGACCGTCGCAGGCATCCCGAGCCTGGTCGTCGGTGGGCGGGCGGGCGGCACCGGCCCGGAGATCTACCTCGTGCATGACGTCCGGCCGATCCAGCAGGCGCTCGAGCAGCTTCGCCTCGCGCTCGGGGTTGGAGCACTCGTCCTGACCCTGGTCGCGGTCGTCGTCGCGAGGCTGGTCGCACGCGGAGTGCTCGCTCCGGTCGACGAGGCGAGCCGCGCCGCCGAGCGAATCGAGCGCGGCGACCTCTCCGCTCGCGTTCCGGTCACCTCGTCGGACGAGTTCGGCATCTGGGCCGATCGGTTCAACCGGATGGCCGATTCACTCGAGGACACGATCCTCCGGCTCGAGGCCGCCCAGACCCAGAACCGCCGGTTCGTTGCCGACGTCGCGCACGAGCTGCGGACGCCGGTCGCCGCGCTCGTGGCCGAGGCATCGCTGATGCGCGATCACCTTGAGGCCTTCCCGGCCGAGGCGCGCCGGGCCGGCGAACTCGTCGTCCACGACATCGGGCGGCTGCGATCACTCGTCGAGGACCTGATGGAGCTGTCGCGCTTCGATGCCGCCGGCGAAGAGGTCCGGGTCGCGCCGATCGACGTCGGTCGGCTGATCCGGGACACCGCCGCGGCCCGTCACCGGGACGCGGTCCTCGAGCTGCCGGACGATCGGGTCGTCGTCGACACCGACCCGCGCCGGCTGGAACGGATCCTCGGCAACCTCCTCGACAACGCCCGTGAGCATGCCCCGGGCGCGCTGGTCGTGGTCCGGCTCCGTGCCACGGCCGCGGAGATCGGGATCGCGGTCCTCGACCGTGGGCCAGGCGTGCCGGCCGATCGACTCGGGCGAATCTTCGAGCGGTTCTTCATGGCCGATCCGAGCCGCCGTGGCGGCAGCGGGCTGGGGCTGGCGATCGCGGCCGAGAACGCGACCCTCCTGGGCGGCCGGCTTCAGGCGCACAACCGCGAGGGCGGCGGACTGGAGATCGAGCTCAGCCTGCCCGTGACCCAACCGTTACCCCATGGCGATGAGCCGGCGATCCTCCGCGACGAGGCTGACGGTCGATCAACCCCCACCAGCTCGAGGGATCGACCGTGAACGACCATCGCCGCATCCCGTCCATCGCCATCCTGCTTGCCACCGCAGCGATCGTCGTCGCCTGTGGCGGCGCCAGTGGACCGCTCGGGCCCGTGCCGACCGGGTCCGCCTCGCCAGAGGCCTCGGTCGACCAGGGCAGCCCGGACATCACCCCGCTCCCGTCCGACGAGCCGACGACCGGCCCATCCGATGAGCCCATCGCCTCGCCCGCCCCCGGCAATAGCACCGGACCGTCGAGCGCCCCGGCGGGGACCACGATCGTCCGAGCCTACATGTGGCTCGGCGGCCTGCCCGGCAGCGACGGCCTCGTCGCCGTCCTGCGCGAGGTCCCCGGTACGAAGTCCGTCGCCACCGCCGCCGTCAATGCGCTCCTCGCGGGACCGACCAGCGGAGAGAAGGGGCGCTCGATCACCAGCGCCGTCCCGGCCGGATCGCGGCTCCTCGGCCTCACGATCGAGGGCGGTGTCGCGACCGTCGACCTGTCGAGCGAGTTCGAGACCGGCGGCGGCAGCGCGGCCGTCCTGACCCGCCTCGGCCAGCTCGTATACACCCTGACCCAGTTCCCCGGGGTGAAGTCGGTCGTCCTCCAGATCGAGGGCGTCACCAGCACCACGTTCAGCAGCGAGGGCGTCGTCCTCGACAAGCCGGCGACCCGCGCCGACTACGTCTCGCTGCTGCCCGACATCTGGGTCGATCGGCCCGCGTTCAACGCCGCGATCGGCAACCCTGCCCACGTCACCGGCAACGCCGATGTGTTCGAGGCCACCTTCCGGATCAAGATCCTCGACGGCAGCGGCACGACCGTCGCCGACCAGCAGGTCATGGCGACCTGCGGAAGCGGCTGCCGGGGAACGTTCGACGTGACGATCCCGTACAGGATTGGCAAGGCCCAGTACGGAATCCTGCGGGCGTACAACCTGTCGGCCAAGGACGGCACGCCCGAGTCGATCCGCGACTACCGGGTCTGGCTCACGCCGAAGGGCTGACCCGCCCCCCTCAACCGAGATCTCGATGCCCCGGCGGCCCGCCGGGGCATCGGCCTGTCCGGCGCCCTCGAGGCCCAGATGCCGGGGGCTGGGGGTGCGATGAAATCAGGCGTGCTTGATCGTGATCCGCTCGATGATGTTGGCGACGTCCTCGGCCTTGTCGATCGTCTCCTCGAGGATCCCGTAGATCTCCTTCCACTTCACGAGATTGATCGGGTCCTTCTCGTCGTGAAAGAGGCCGGCGATGGCGGCCCGGACGATCCGGTCGCCCTCGTTCTCGAGGCGATGGACCTCGATCCAGTAGCGATCGAGGCCCTTGAAGCCCTGGAGATGGGCGAGCGCGTCATGGAGCAGTTCGACCTGCTTGACGATGATCCCGGCCTGCTCGACCGCGGTCGCGGTCGGCGCCTCGACGCGGTAGAGAACGAAGGTGTCGGCTGCCTCCTCGATGAAATCGAGGACGTCGTCGAGGCCGCTGATCAGGGCGTAGATGTCCTCGCGGTCGAACGGCGTGACGAACGTCGCCTCGAGCCGATGACCGATGTCGTGGCTGATCTCGTCGCCGCGATGCTCGGTGGCGCGGATCTCGGCGGCCCGCGCCTCCGGCTGGTCGTACGTCCGGACCATCGCCTCGAGCTGGCGGGCGCCGCCCAGGACGTTCGCGGCGTCCTCCACGAAGAGATCGAAGAACCGCTCGTCGCGGGGGATCAGGCGAAGACGCAAGGGGTCCTCCTGGACGGGCGCATCATGCGCGCTGGGGCGCGGGTCGCTGGTGCGTGCTCGAATCGCGCAGGCTGGCAGCCGGACGGCGGCGTTCGCCATGACCGGCGGGCTCAGGGTACCCGACCGGCCGAAGCCTGTGCGATGCTCGCGCCCGATGGACTGGATCCTCATTTCCTTCGTCGGGCTGCTGGCCGTCGCGCTTGCGATCGCGATCGGGATCGCGCTCGACCGCGATCGCACCCTCGGGGACACCCGCGCGGCGATCGCCCGGAGCAGCCTCGGTCTCGATCCGGTCGCGGCCCGCTCGGGCGGTGGCCGGCCGCGACCGCGCCCCGAGGCCGAGCGGCTGGCGATGGATGCCGACATCGACCCGTCCGTCGACCTGCCGACGCTCGTCCGGCGCCTCAGTGACCGTCTCGACGGCGCGGAGTTCGAGCTCGACCAGCAGGTCCGCAACGCGTCGTACCTGGCCGACCTGATGGGCGTCGGCATCGTCCGTCTCGACGAGCACGGGATCGTCGAGCTGGCGAACGCGGCCGCCCACATCCTGTTGCGCCGGCCGGCTGGATCCCTGCGCGGCCGGACGGTGATCGAGACGTTCGTGGACGGCCGGGTCGAAGAGGTCATCGACACGGCGAGGGCCGCGGGTGCGGGCTCGGGCGAGTTCCGCCTGAGCGGCGCCGAGGGCCCGATCGTCATCGTCCGGGCCCGGCGGTCGCCGGTCAGCGGGATGTGGATCGTCCTCGAAGACGTATCGGAGCTGCGCCGCCTGCAGCAGATCCGGACGGAGTTCGTCGACAACCTGTCCCACGAGCTTCGGACGCCGCTCTCGACGGTCAGCCTCCTGGCCGAGACGCTCGCTCGCGACGCGGTGGCGGCGGGCGACGGCGTGCCGCCGCGGATGCGCGACCGGATCGACAAGATCGAGGTCGAGACCGGCCACCTCGTTCAGATGGTCAATGAGCTGCTCGATCTCGCCCGGATCGAGGGTGGTGGCCCGCTCGTCCTGCTTGATGACGTCGATCTCGGTCGGGTGGCAGTCGATGCCGCGGAGCGGCTGCGCCTGTTCGCCGACCGCCAGCACCTGCGGCTCGTCGTCGACGTGCCGACCGAGCTGCCGCCGGTCCGCGGCGATGAATCGCGGCTCGGCCAGGTCGTCGTGAATCTCGTCCACAACGCGCTGAAGTTCGGGCGGAAGGAGGACCGCGACGAACGGAGCGAGGTCGGTGACGCCGACGCTCGCCCCCGATCCGTCGAGGAATCGGAGGGGCTGGATCCGCCGGAGGTTCGGGTCGCCGTCCGGGCGGGGGACGGCTCGGTGGTCCTGACGGTGGAGGATCACGGCGTCGGGATCCCGGCCGCCGACCAGGGCCGGATCTTCGAGCGCTTCTACAAGGTCGATCGCGTCCGGGTCCGCGGCGGCGGGACCGGTCTGGGCCTGTCGATCGCGCGCCACGTCATCGAGCAGCACGGCGGCAGGATCGGGGTCCAGTCGACCGAGGGCCGGGGATCGACGTTTCGGGTGGAGCTGCCAGCAGCCGGATCGGGGGGCACCACCGAGGCCTGACGCCGTCCGTGCTGGCGCTCAGCCGCGCGCACGCGAGACCGAATGTCCTCGGCGCCGTCGGAACAGTCACACTGCGGGGATGGACAGCATCCACGTGGCGACCCTGAACATCCGCAACCTCGCCGATCGGTGGGACGAGCGCCTGCCCCTGATCCTGGCCGACATGGCCGCACTCCAGCCCGACATCCTCGGTCTCCAGGAGGTTGTCTACGTGCTCCAGCAGGATCGACTCATCGGGGCCGCGGGGGTCGGCCGCTACGAGTCGACGCGGGGCTGGGCCGGCCGTCCGGAGTACGGCAATGCGATGCTCGTCCGGGAGCCGCTGACCGCCGCCGATTCGGAGCGGCTGGACCTCGGCCTGACCCGATCGGCGATCCGGACTCGGCTGGTCCTGCCCGGCGGGGCGAGCGTCGTTGCGGCTGTCACCCACCTCCACCACGTCAGCGAGGACGAGGCCGCCCGCGACGATCAGGCGCGGCTCCTGATCGACTGGCTGGCCGACGCCCCGATCGCCGACGGCCAGGTCGTCCTCGGCGACTTCAACGCCGAGCCGGACGAGCCGGCCTACGCCCGGATGGAGGCCGCCGGCTACCGCTCCGCTCATCTCGAGGCCAACCGGGCCGAGCCCGACGTGACGTGGCCGTCGGGGCTCGTCGCGCCGGCAATCGACACCGACGGGTTGCCGGGATGCCTCGACTACATCTGGGTCCGCGGCTCGATCGTGGTCGACGCTTGCCGGCTCGTCTTCGACCGCCCGGCGGTCGGCGATCCGGGACTGTACCCGTCGGATCATCTCGGCCTCGCGGCACGCCTCGTCGTCGGCTGAGGTGGTCGGTTCCGGGACGTCCGGCGATGGGAAGCCTCGCGCCCTGCGACTGGCCCATCGCGGCGACTGGCGGCGGGCGACCGAGAACACGCTGTCGGCGTTCCTTGCCGCGCTCGCGCTCCCGGGCTGCGATGGCCTGGAGCTGGACGTCCGGTCGGCGCTTGGCGGCGTGGCGGTGTGCTACCACGATGAAACGCTCGAGCGGGTCCATGGGATCAAGCGGGCCGTGAACGAGATGACGGCGGACGAGCTGGAGTCGCTCGGGGTTCCGACCCTCGAGGCGGTGCTCGCGACGATTCCGCGCCGCGCGTTCCTGGACGTCGAGCTCAAGAGCGACCCGGGGCGCGGCGCTTTCGAGAGTCTCGTCGCCGGACGGGGGCCCGGTCTCGAGCGGGCCGTCGTGTCGTCCTTCGAGCCGGCCACGCTCGAGCAGGTCGGGGGCTGGGCGTCGCCCTGGCCCCGCTGGCTCAACGCCCAGGACGCCGAGCCGGCCACGATCGCCACCGCGCTGGAGCTCGGTTGCCGAGGCGTGTCCGTCGACTGGCAGGCGCTCGATCCGGCGGCGATGGCCCGAGCCCGCGCGGCCAAGCTCGACGTGGCGGCCTGGACCGTCCGCCGCCGCCCGACCTATGCCCGTCTGGAGCGAATCGGCGTGCAGGCAATCTGCGCGGAGGCCGCCGCCCTCGACGGCTGAAGGCCGGCCGGATCTCGGCCTCGATCGATTCGATGCGCCAAGCGCAGCCGCTGCGCGAGGGTCAGATGCGGGCCAGACGGGCTCCGTCGTGACCGGCGACCCAGGCTGAGAGTATCTCGAGGCTGTACGAAATCAGCAGCACCCGCCCGAGCCGCAGCCGCACCCGTCGGCGGACGCATCGAGGACGGTGATCGCGTGCGGCAGCGATGGCATGGCTGGCAGGTCCGCAGCGGCAGGCGCCACGAGCGGACGGGTGGCCTTGATGATCGCGCCGTGGAGCCCATCGCCGACCGCGTGCGTCGGCTCGATGGTCACGTCGACGAGCCCGACCGCGGCCAGGCCGGCGCGATACTCGGCGAAGGACAGGGCGCCGGCGATGCAGCCGCTGAACGAGCCGCGGGCCGCCCGTTCATCCGGGCTGAGCCGGTCGTCGGCGACCACGTCGCTCACGCCGACCCGGCCGCCCGGCCGGAGGACGCGCGCGATCTCCGAGAAAACCGCGGCCTTGTCGGCGGCGAGGTTGATCACACAGTTGCTGATGACCACGTCGACCGAAGCGGCGGGAAGGGGAATCGACTCGATCGTGCCGCGCACGAACTCGACGTTGTCC
>JACDAH010000376.1 GCA_013695505.1 Chloroflexota bacterium
TTTCTCGGCCGGACGGCAGGACTGGCCGGGATCGAGGTCCCGATCGCACCGACCCGCCGCCAGAAGCTGATCGTCGCCGATGCGCCGGCCGTCCCGCAGGACGCACCGATGACGATCGACGAGGCGACCGGCGCTCACTGGCGACCGGCGCTCCAGGGCGCCTACGTCCTCCTGACCGAGGCCGGGACGGCGCCGAGCGAGCCGACCTGGAGCGTCCCCACGTCGGCCGACTTCGCATTCCGGCTCCTCGACCCGGCATCGGCCGACGCCGTGGCCCACGTCGCCCCGTTCTGGGCCGATCTCTGGGAACGCGGCGTCAACTGGACCCTCCACGCCGGACAGTACGATTACACGCCGGATCACCGGCCCTTCGTCGGGCCGACCGCCGTCGACGGCCTGTGGCTCAATGGCGGCTGGAGCGGCCACGGCGTCATGGGCTCCGGAGGCGGCAGCCGGCTCCTCCTCGACGCGATGATCGGGACCGCGACCGGCCCGTCATGGGGCCTTCGGGTGGACAGCCCCGAGGGCAACCCGTTCCGGTTGGACCGGCCGTTCGGGGTCGAGCGGCACGACGTTCTCTAGGCCGAACGCGGCCGCGCGCCATCGTTGACGAGTGACATTTCATCGGCATGGCGATTCGGCGTGGTGCGTGGAGACACCTGGTACGGGCGTCCCGGAGTGGTGCGCGGATGCGCCCAACCATCGCCGCCACGGTTCGGGACGAGTCGGTCATTCCCGGCGGGTCACGACCCGGCGTACGTTTCGTCTGCGCCGTAACGCGAACATCCCGGGAACCACCTGGGGCGTCGGTCACGGACCTGGGAACGGCCTTCGGTCACTCGATGACGGTTCGAGCGCCGCGGATCCCGGACCCGAGTCACGAGCCGAGTAACCACGGATCATTCGGCCAGCAGGCCTGGGCCGCGGTACGGCAGAGCTCATCCGGGGACCTTCATTCGCCGCTTCCTCGATCGCTCTCCGAATTTCCGGAGGGCGATCGTCATGTTTCAGACGTCACGCTCCCGGCCCGGCGCCGGGTGACCCGTTTCCGGTCGAGCTCGTCGCGCACGACACGAGCCGCGGCAACGAGCTCCGGGTCGCGGGTGATCGTTGCCGCCAGCCAATCGATATACGACGGCTCGAACGCCGCGATCTGACCGAGCGTGTGGCCGTGGAATTTCCCGAAGGCGACCTCGCGATCGAGCGCATCGCCGAGGGGCGGCGCTTCGGGCCTCCGGAAATTGCGGATGCGCGATCTCGCCATGGGACCCGTCGGTGTGCTCGCCCGCGGAGGCTCCCGCCTGCCGGCGGCTTCCCGGAGCGGTGACTGGCCGGGCAGGATGGGTCCGCGCGGCGCGCCCGAGGCCTGGTGATAGGTCTGATTTCGCGGTCGAACGTTCCCGGTCGTGTCCACCCGGGCAGTGACCGGCCGGGTTGCCTTGGGCTTCGGCGGTCCGCCCCGCCGCGCGGCACCGTTCTGTGGCCTCGCATCGGCCGGCTCGGTCGAGGTCGCCGAGTCCGGACCGGCCCAGCGCGTCCCGAGGCGGCCCCCGTCACGGGTCAGCGCCGCGTAGGCGTCGTTGATCTCGGCCATCCGCTGGGTCGCGACCCGGGAGGCGGCCGGGTCATCGCCCGTCAGGTCGGGATGGTGAGTCCGGGCGAGCCGCCGCCACGCGGCCTTGATCTGGGTCGGGCTGGCACCCGGGTCGACGCCGAGGACGTCGTGGGGATCGCGTTTCGGCACCGATCGAGTCTATCGGTCGCGCTCGCCTTCGGTCGACGCTTGACATGCGGCGGACCGGGCCGTCCCATTAGGCCTGTGCCGACCATCCGCCGGGCAGGCGTCCTCGCAGCGATCGCCGCCGCGCCGTTCGCTCTTGCCTATCGCTTCGCCCTGATCTACCGCGGTCGTGCCGGCTTTCCGACGCCGCGCCCGCCGCAGCGGACCCCGGACGACCTGGGTCTGGCGTTCGAGACCGTCGGCGCCCCGACGGCCGGCGGACTGACCCTGCCCGGCTGGTTCATCCCGGCCCAGGGCGGACGTCCGGGTCCGGGCGTCGCTCTCGTACACGGCTGGGAATCCGCCCGCGATCGCCTCCTGCCGATGGTCGAGTTCCTGCATGCAGCGGGCTTCCACTGCCTGACGGTCGATGTCCGGGGCCACGGGGCGAACCCCGCCGAGACCCTGCCAATCACGGCCGGCGAGTTCGGATCGGATGCGCTCGCGGCATGGGGCGCGCTCGACGCTCGGCCGGAGGTCACGAGCGGGGCCATTCTCGGCCACTCCATGGGGGCCATCGGAGCGATCCTCGCAGCAGCCGCCGAACCGCGAATCGCGGCGATCGTCGCGACCTCGGCACCGGCCGATCCGTGGCGCCTTACCCGTCAGACATTCCGCCTCGCCCGGCTGCCGATCCCGGATCCGATCGCCTATCCCCTCGCCTGGCTGACGACCCAGGTTTACCTCCGGCCACGCGGCCATTCGGTCGCCCAGATTTCGGCTACCGTCGCGCTGCGCCGGATCCGCCAGCCGATTCTGCTGATCCATGGCAGCGAGGACCCTGTCGTGCCATTCGCCCACCTCGATCGCCTGGTCAGGGTCCGCAAGGCGGCCGGGCGGCCCGCCGAGACGCTCCGGATCG
>JACDAH010000391.1 GCA_013695505.1 Chloroflexota bacterium
GCGGCACCGCGGCGAAGGACGGGGGCCACGTCAGGCGAACCGCGGACGACGGCGGGCGAAGGGTGGCCGGGTCGGCGGGTCGATTGTTCGCGAGCACGACGTCGACCACCTCGGTGCCGGCGTGGGCCACCAGCGCCTCGACGTGGCCGGCGAGGTCCAGATCGGCGGTCTCGCCGTCCTGGGTCGCGACGTTGCAGACGTAGATCCGGAGCGCGGGCGAGGCCGCGACGGCGTCGCGGATCTCGGGCAGGAGCAGGCTCGGCAGGAGGCTGGTGTAGAGGCTGCCGGGTCCGAGAACGATCAGGTCCGCGTCGGCGATGGCCGCGAGCGCGTCTTCGCACGCGGCGACATCGGCCGGACTGACCCACGCCCGCTCGATGTTGCGCGTCTTCGTGATCAGCGACTGGCCCTCGAACACCTCGCCGTCGCGCGTCCGGGCGTGGAGCGTCAGGGGCGTCGCGGCCGCCGGCACGACCTGGCCGCGGACCGCGAGGACACGATTTGCCCGACGAACTCCCTCCTCGAAGTCGCCGCCCTCGAGCTGGGTCATCGCCGCCAGCAGGATGTTGCCGACCGGATGGCCGCCAAGCGGGCCGCCGGCCGCTGGGGCGATGTCGGCCGGAGACCCCGCGAACCGATGCTCGAGCACTTCGCCGACCAGGTTCTCGGCGTCGGCGAGGGCCGCGAGGCATCGCCGGATGTCGCCGACCGGCGGAATCCCGAGCTCCTCGCGGAGGACGCCGGACGAGCCGCCGTCGTCGGCGACCGTCACGATCGCGGTGAGATTGCTCGTGTGCTCCTTCAGGCCGCGCAGGATCGTCGACTGGCCGGTCCCGCCACCGATCACCACGACCCGCGGACCACGGGCGAGCGATTTGCGTTGGTAGATCAGCTCCACGAGGCGGCCGCCGCCGCGCGACGGCAGGAACGGCGCCGTCAGGGCGCCGATCGTGCGGTAGGCGCCGATGGCCAGCAGACCCAACCCCACGACGACGACGAGCAGGCCGCGGACCGGGTACGGCAGGAACTGGAGGGTCACGGTATCGAGGAGAGAGCCGAACAGCCCGCCGGGCTCGAGATCGCGGGTCGCTTGGCGGATCACGTGGGCCACGCCGAGGGCGAGGAGGAGAAGGCCGACGAAGGTCAGGAGGAGCCAGCGCTTGACGCCGATCCCGGGCGTCAGCCAGCGTCGGAGATTGGCCGCGGCCAGCCGATCTGCGTCGAGGCGGCGACTGGCCGGCGGACCGTTCGGGCTCGCCTGGTTTCGGCGCCCGCGTTGGGTCACGCTCGGTCCAGCTCGCGGTGGAAAACCGCGACAGGCCCGAAGTCCTCGTCGCGGAGCCAGCTCGCCAGCTCCTCGGCCAGCGCGATCGAGCGGTGATAGCCACCGGTGCAGCCGAGCGCGATCGTCAGCCGCGTCTTGCCCTCCGACACGTAGGCCGGCAGGGCGAAGCCGAGGAACTCGCGCAGGTAGCGCAGGAACTCCTGGGCGACCGGCTGGCCGAGGACGAATGCGCGGACCGCCTCGGTCAGGCCCGAAAGCTGGCGGAGCTCGTCGATGTAGTACGGGTTCTGCATGAACCGGACGTCGAAGACGAGGTCGGCCTCGAGCGGCACGCCGTACTTGAGCCCGAAGCTGATCAGCTGGATCGCCAGGCGGCTCGGGTCGGCGGCCTCGCCGAGGCGCGTGAAGATCCGCTCACGCAGCTCGCGCAGCGAGAGGTCGCTCGTGTCGATCACCACGTCGGACTCGCTCCGGACCGGGTCGAGGAGGCGACGCTCGGCCGCGATCGAGCTCGCGATGCCGCGCTGGTCGGCCAGGGGGTGGCGATGGCGGGTCTCCGAGAAGCGCCGGATCAGGACCTCGTCGCGTGCCTCGAGGAAGAACACCTGGGGTCGGATCCCGCGTCCCTCGAGCGCGCCACGCATCGCGCCGAATGCCATCGGCGCGTCGCCCGATCGGATGTCGAGGACGATGGCGACCTTGCCGAACCGCTCCCGGTCCTCGCTGACGAGCTCGGCCAGCCCGGGCAGGAGCTCGCCGGGCAGGTTGTCGACCACCGTATAGCCGAGGTCCTCGAAGAGCTTGGCCGCGGCCGTCTTGCCGCCGCCCGACAGCCCGCTCAGGAGGACGACGTGCTGGCTTTCGGCCGCCTCGATGGCGGCACCGGCCGCGTCGCCCGCGACGTCCTGGGACTCGGGCCCAGCGGTCATCAGCGGCCGCTGCGGCGGATCGCCACCACCGTCAGTTCGAACAGAATGTACATCGTGCCACCGAGAACCAGCGGGCTGATGAGGTCGCCGCCCGGGGTGGCCACCGCGGCGAAGATCGCGATGCCGAGGATCACCATCCGGCGCGATGTCGTGAGCCGTGACGAGCTCAGGATCCCGACCCGGGCGAGCGCGTACAGCACGATCGGAAATTCCATGAGCAGGCCGAACGCCAGGAACATCGTCGTCACGAAGTCGAAGTACGGCGGAGCGGCGAGATTGGCAACGAGGGTCGCGTCTGTGAACGCGAGGAGGAAGCCGATCGCGAACGGCAGGACGATCCAGGCGATGGTCACCCCGAGAGCGAAGAAGAAGAGCGCCAGCGGAATCCATGGCCGGAGGGCCTTCCGCTCGATCGGCGTCAGGCCCGGCGAGACGAAGGCCCATAGCTGATAGAGCAGGACCGGCATCGCGAGAATGATCCCGACCATCAGCGCGATCCGGAGCGTGATCCCGAAGGCGTCGCCCGGGCCGAAGACCTGAAGGTCGCGGCTGTCGACCGGCAACGGGCTAACCAGGAGCTCGCGGATCTGCCTCGCGAAGGCGAACCCCACAGTCGATCCAATGACGACCGCGAGGATCGACCGGACGATCCGGTTGCGGAGCTCCGTCAGGTGATCGACGAGGGACATCACCTCGTCGGGCTTCGCGGCGGGCGCGCCGGGGTTCTGGGGGCTGTCGGCGGGCATCCGGTCCGCCAGGACGGTCGCGGTGCCCGCGACCGCCTCGGTGTCGGCCATCAGGTGGTGCCCGGCCGGGTCAGGCCGGGTGGTTCACAGTCTCGTCGTCCGACGGCGGTGTCGGCGGCGTGACGATCGGAGCCGGCACGGTCGATGCGGTCTGGGTGGCCGTCGGCGGCTGCGGCGTCGGGGTGGGCGCGGCCGACGGCGGCAGCGGCGAGGTGTCGATCCGGGCCGCGTCCGAGATGTCGGTGGACGCCTTGCGGAACTCGCGGATGCTCTTGCCCAGCGCCGCACCGACATCCGGCAGGCGCCCAGGGCCGATGACCACCAGCGCGATGATCAGGAGGATGATCAGCTCGGGGGCACCGATGTTGAACGGCATGGCGTGGTGTGATCCTCGAAGGAATGTGTTCGTCGATTGACACGTGAGCGCGCTGGCTAGGGTAGCACGGGCAGGCGGGCGGCCCAGACGCGCGCAGCGCCTGCCAGAGCCTCCTCGAGGTCCTCGACGGCGGCCCCATCCGGGCCCGGGCGAGCGGCAGCGGCGATCCCCCGCGACACGTTGACGAGCAGCCCGCCACCCGGGCGAGATCCGGCCGGCGCCGCGATCGCGCGACCGTCGGTGAGGACCGCCGCCTCGTCCCCGCCCTGGGCGCCGACGCCGGGGACGAGGAACGCCAGACCCGGCGCCAGATCGCGGATGGCGGCCAGCTCCCGCGGTGCCGTCGCCCCGACGACGAGCCCGACGGTGCCACCCGGTCCCCATGCCTGGACGCGGCGCGCCACCCGAGCCCAGAGCGGCTCGCTCGGCACATCGGTTGCCCGGTCCGCCGCGACGATCAGGCCCTGGAGCTCGCCGGCGCCCGGGTTCGAGGTCCGGCACAGGACGTAGGCGAAGCGATCCGGACGGGCGATCAGCGGCGCGATCGCGTCCTCGCCCAGGTACGGACTGACGGTGATCGCGTCGGCCCCGAGGCCCTCGTACAACGCCGTCGCCTGGCGCGCCGCCGTCGACCCGATGTCTCCGCGCTTCGCGTCCATGACGACCGGCAGGCCGGACGGCACGGCAGCCCGGATCCGTTCGAGGGCGGCGATCCCGGCCGAGCCGTAGGCCTCGAAGAAGGCGAGGTTCGGCTTGATCGCGGCGGCATGGGGCCCGCCGACGTCGAGGAGCAGCCGTGCGAAGCGCTCGACGCCGGCGAGGTCGCGGCTGAACCCGGGGGGCAGAGCCTCCGGATCCGGGTCGATGCCCAGGCACAGGACCGTGCCCGCCGCAGCCGACCGGCTGGCGAGCCGATCGAGATACGAGACCCGATCCGTCACGGAGCCGTGGACGGCGACGGCGCGGCGGGGCCCGACTGCGTGCCGGGCGCGGCTGACGGGGCCGGGAGCTCTGACGGGGCAACGAACCAGCTCGGACGCGACGCGCCGTCGAGACCGGAGACCTTCGTCAGGTCCACGACCTCGGTCACGGTCCAGCGGCCTGTGGAGCTGTCCAATCTCGCCATCCGCAGGTCCACGATCGTCCCCTCGAGGTGGAGGAACGCGATCGCGTTGCCGGCCGGCGACCAGGCCGGCGAGAAGGAGTGGTTGTCGTTCGTGACCCGGAGGACTTCCTTGCCCGACGAGTCCAGGATCGCGATATCGGTCCCGAACGCATCGGTCTTGGTCGCCGCGATGAATCGCCCGTCCGGCGACCACGCCGGGGCGAGATAGCCCGGGCCGGTCATCGCCCGGGTCTTCTTCGTGGCCGGGTCGTAGCGATAGATCTGGGGCGCGCCGCGGGTCAGCTCGCGGCCATTCTTGACGTAGAGCAGGTACTTGCCATCGGGCCGCCACGCCGGGTCCTGGTGACCGAGAGACAGCGACTCCGGCACGTTGAGCGACGTCAGCTTCTTCGTCGACAGATTGAAGCTCTGGAGGACGACGTCGCTCTGGAGCGGGTTCGGACCATCGGAGATCACCGCGATCGTCTTGCCGTCCGGACTCGGAGCCGGCTGGCGGAGCCAGAAGAACCACGACCCCTGGCCCTCTGCGAAGCGGCCCGAGAGCAGTCGCTGAACGCCGCTTCCGTCGGGATGGACGCGCATCAGGTTGGGCGTCGACAGGTCGTACCAGGCCCGGCCGGAGTTGCCGTAGGCGAACTTGCCGCGGCTCTCCTGGATCCGGACGAAATAGACCCACGTTCCGTCGGTGGAGAACGACGGCATCGAATCCTCGCCGCTCTTGGTGACCTGGCGGGCATCGGTGCCGGTCTGGATCCAGATGCTGCCGGCCTTGGCGTAGACGATCGATCCGGGAAACACGGCCTCGGGTTCCGTGATGATCACGCCTGGCGGCGCGGGGGTCACCGCCGGGCCGTCGCCGGGACCGCTTCCGGGCGTGACCCGCTGGAACGGCAGCTGACCGTTCATCAAGCCGAGGGTGACGGCTCCGATGACGACCAGCGCGATCACGCCGAGCACCGGGCCGACGAATCCCGCGACGGGCCCGAAGCCATACGGATCGCGCGGGGCGCGCGTCCGGGCGGGGGCGCTGCGACGGGTCATCGGAGCGTCCCGGCGGCGACGATCTCGGGCGGTTGCGCGGCGGGGATCGCCTCGGGATGGATCGTGTCGCCGGCGAATGCGGCGTCCCGGATCGGCCGGCCCGCGGCGTCGTGCATCCCGCTCGATGCCACGTCGCGGATGTCGAGCTGGAGCGACTCGAAGCCGCCGAACGTCCGGCTCGTCAACTTGGCCACGACGTCGACGCGGTCGCCCTCATGGACCGTCTCGGCCAGATCGGGGCGTCCGAAAGCGATCCCGTCGAGGACGTCGAGCCGGCGCTTCAGGGTGATCTGGGTGTGGCCGCCGGTCACCGCCCGCACCCTGGTCACGATCAGGCTCTGGATGACGAGAAGGGGCTCGGGGTTGCCCTGCCCGCACGGGTCGAGCCGGCGAAGGTCGCGGTGAAGGGCGTAATCGACCTCGAGGGCCGGCATGGCAAGATCGATCGCGAGCGGCAGACGCGGGTCGTCCGGGATGGCCCGTTCGGCGAGGGCATCGAAGGTGACGACGAACTCGGCCCAGCGCTCGGACGCGATCTCGAAGCCGGCGGCCCCGGCATGGCCGCCATGACGCAGGAAGAGCGATCCACACGCATCGAGGGCGGCGCCGAGGTCGAGCCGGCCGTCACTCCGGCACGACGCCCGGATGGTGTCGCCGAGCTCCGCACCGACGATGGCCGGACGGCCGTGATCCTCGACGAGCTTCGATGCGACCAGCCCGACGATCCCGATCGGCCACGGCCCGCGGACGATCGTGGCGTGGACGGCGACCGGCAGGGGTGACGGCGAGGCGTCGCTCGAAACCCCCGATGCCGCCGGCACTGCCGAGATTGCCGAGATTGCGGCTCGTGCTTCGCTCATGGCCTGGCTCGTGAGGTCGCGCCGGGTCCGATTCGCGACCTCGAGCTCGGCGGCAAGCCGGTCGGCCTCGGCCCGATCGTCGGTCATCAAGAGCGCCGCGGCCGCGCCCGACTCCCCGACCCGGCCAGCGGCATTGATCCGCGGAGCGACCGCGAACGAGAGCGTCTCGACCTCGACGGCCGCCGGGGTCACCGAGGCCGCCGCGAGCAGGGCGGCGA
>JACDAH010000413.1 GCA_013695505.1 Chloroflexota bacterium
ACACGGGACGAAGGACGCGGATCGTCAGCCGGCGTACTCGCGCACCCGCGCGGCCACGCGGCGCAGGGTCGTCCGGTTCGGGCAGGCGACAAAGACCGTGTCGTCGCCGGCGATCGAGCCCGCGACATCCGGCCAGCGGGCCCGGTCGAGCGCGGCCGCGATCGCGTGGGCCGAGCCGGGCAGGGTCCGGATCACGAGGAGCGGCCCGGCCTCGCGGAGCTCGATCGGCAGATCATGGAGCAGCGCCCGCAGCCGATCCTCGCCGGACGTCTCGGCTTCGACAAGCCGGCGCGGCAGCGCATACGCCTGGGTCCCGTCCCGCGGCGCCTTGACCAGCCCAAGCTCCGCGACGTCGCGCGACATCGTCGCCTGCGTCGTCCGGAACCCGCGTTCGCGCAGCACCGTGGCGAGCTCCTGCTGGGTCCGGATGGGGCGCGCCGCGACCAGGTCGCGGATCTCCCGGTGGCGGAGCTGCTTCATGACCTCCATGGATCGGGAGCGTACCGCGTGACGCGGGCCGCCGAACTCACCCGAGCCAGATGATGAGGACGGCCGCCGCGAACATCAGCCGATAGGCGACGAAGACGTCCGTCGATCGCGTCCGCAGGAATCGCAGGAGGACCGTGATCGCGAGCAGCCCGAAGACGAACGAGGTCAGCAGCCCGGCCGCCATCGGGCCGGCCTGAATGGCCACCCCCTCGCCGCGCACGACCTTGAGCACCTCATAGGCGGCGGCGGCGGCGGTGATCGGCGTCGCCATCAGGAAGCTGAACCGGGCCGCCTCGTCGCGCCGAAGGCCGGCGAAGAGCCCGGCCGAGATCGAGATCCCGGAGCGGCTGATCCCGGGGATGAGCGCGATCGCCTGGGCGCCGCCGATGGCCAGGGCCTGCGCACCGGACAGGTCCAGGGCTAGACGCTTGCGGGAGCCTGACCGCTCGGCGAGCCACAGGATCGCGGCCCCGACAACGAGCATGACGGCGACCGGGCCGGGCTCGCGCAGAAGGTCCTCGAGGTCGTGGAGCAAGAAGCCGAGGACGAGTGCCGGCACGGTGGCCACGGCCAGGAGCAGGGCGAGCCGGCGATCGGGGTCGCCCTCGAGCGATCGATCGCGGACAGCCGCGAAGAAGGCGGGCACGAGCCGCAGCCAGTCCGACCGGAAGTAGATCAGGAGCGCGACCAGCGTCCCGATATGGAGGATGACACTGAACTCGAGGGACGTGATGAACGGGTCGTTGATCCCGAGGAGGTACGGGACGAGGATCAGGTGCCCGCTCGATGAGACGGGCAGGAACTCCGTCAGGCCCTGGACCACACCCATGACGATCGCGGCGAGGAGGGTGTCCATCAGGGTCCGTTCAGTGTGGCCGCATGCGGCGGTGGTAGTTCAGGGCGTCGAGTGGGCGACGAACGGGCGACGGCGAGCCGGCGGGCCCGGTCCGTCGTCGCCGCGCGACTCAGCGGATGAAGAGCGGGGCCAGGACGAGGGTGATCGTCGCGAGCAGCTTCACGAGGACGTGGAGCGACGGCCCGGCCGTGTCCTTGAATGGATCGCCGACGGTGTCGCCGACGACGGCCGCCGCGTGGGCGTCCGAGCCCTTGCCGAGGACGTTTCCCTGGTCGTCCTTGAGATGGCCCGACTCAATGTACTTCTTGGCGTTGTCCCACGCCCCGCCGCCGTTGTTCAGGACGGTCGCCAGCATGACGCCCGAGATCGTGCCGACCATCAGCATCCCCGCGACCGCCTCGGCGCCGAGCAGCAACCCGACGATGATCGGCGTGGCGACGGCGACGACACCCGGGGCGATCATCTCGCGGAGGGCGGCCTTGGTCGTGATGTCGACGACCCGGGCGTAGTCCGGGCGCTGGGTGTAATCCATGATCCCGGGCATCTCCCGGAACTGGCGACGAACCTCGACGATGATCGCCTGGGCGGTCGTGCCGACGGCGCGGATGGCGAGTGACGAGAAGAAGTAGACGAGCATCGCGCCGATCAGGGCGGCGATGAAGACACTGACGTTGGCCAGGTTGACGGACTCGAGCAGCGCCGCCCCCGGCACGCCGGCGACGATCCGGCGGGCCTCGATCAGGTTGACCTTGTCGATGTAGGCGCTGAACAGGAGGAACGCGGCGAGCGACGCCGAAGCGATCGCGTATCCCTTGGTGAGGGCCTTGGTCGTGTTGCCGACGGCATCGAGGCGGTCGGTGATCTCCCGCGCGCCGGCCTCGGCCCGGCTGAACTCGGCGATCCCGCCGGCGTTGTCGGTGATCGGGCCGAACGTATCCATCGCGAGGATGTACGCGGTGGTCATCAACATCGCCATGGTCGCGACGGCGGTTCCGAAGATCCCGCCGACGTCCTTGCCGTCGGCGTTGATGATCCCGGCCTGGGACCCCAGCCAGTGGCTGGCGAAGAGGGCGATCCCGATCGTGATCGCCGTGACGAACGTCGTCTCGTAGCCGACGGCGGTGCCGGAGATGATGTTCGTTGCGGGGCCAGTCTTCGACGCCTCGGCGATCTCGCGGACCGGTCGGAATGAGCCGGCGGTGTAGAACTGGGTGATGTAAACAAATGCCACGCTCGTGGCGAGACCGACGACACCGGCGCCGAAGAAGTAGAGCCACACCGGCAGCCCCGATGGCGCGTTGCCGTTCGTCTGGAGCATGACGTTCGTCACGAGGAGCAACGCGAACACGGACAGGATCGTCGTGACCCAGTAGCCGCGGTTCAGGATGTTCATCGGATTCTCGTCTTCCTTGCCCCGGACAAAGAAGATCGCCACGATCGTCGAGAGGAGCCCGAAGGCTCGGACGACGAGCGGGAAGAAGATCCACGCCTGCGGATTCGGCCAGCCGGCGTTGGTGGCGATCGTGAACACGCCGACTCCGAGGATCATCGCGCCGATGTTCTCGGCAGCGGTGCTCTCGAAGAGGTCCGCACCGCGACCGGCGCAGTCGCCGACATTGTCACCGACGAGGTCCGCGACGACGCCCGCGTTGCGCGGATCGTCCTCGGGAATGCCCTTCTCGACCTTGCCGACGAGGTCAGAGCCGACGTCGGCGGCCTTCGTGTAGATCCCACCGCCGAGCTGGGCGAAGAGAGCGACGAACGAAGCGCCGAAGCCGAAGCCAACGATGAGGAACGGCGCATCCTTGGTGGCCTGGCCGCCACCGAGGCCGCCGAAGAGGCTGAAGATCCCGTAGACGCCGAGGAGCGACAGGGCAACGACGAGGAAGCCCGAGACGGCCCCACCGCGCATCGCGACCTGGACCGCCTCGACGAGGCTTCGTCGGGCCGCGGCTGCAGTCCGGACGTTGGCCTTGACGCTGATGTACATGCCGATGATCCCCGACGCCATCGAGCACGCGGCGCCGACGAGGAAGGCGAGTGCCGTCCGCCAGCCGAGTTGGAGGCCGAACGTGTCGGTCTCGGCGACTTCCTTGGTCTCGAACGTGGTGATCACCCCGCCGATGACGACCGCGCCCACGACGGCGAGAATGCCGATCGTCGTGTACTGGCGGCGGATGAAGGCGACCGCGCCCTCGAAGATCGTCCCGGCGACGTCTTCCATCTCCTTCGTCCCGGTGTCGCGCGACAGGACGTCGCGGGCCAGGTACAGGGCGAACAGGACGGCGATGATGCCGGCCGGCAGGATGATCAACTGGAGCGTGTCTGCGCTCATCAGGTTTCGGGGTCCTCCAACTCTGGTAAGGCACCGGATCGCGGACCGCGCAGCGGGACCCGCATGTTCGTCCGGGGATCGGGGCGGCCCAGATGCGATGTCGCCAGGTGGGCCGCGCGGAGTGTAGCAAAGCGAGGACCGCCCTCGCCACAACGTCGGGCCCGGGACGGCGTGCGGGTGTCCCACGGCCCTCGCCACGGCCCGTCCGTCACGGTCTCAGGTCCGAACGGCCGCTGCGCGCTATGGTTCCGCCTTGTGACCAACCGACGAGCCCTCGGCTGCCTGCTCGAGATCGTCGAGACCGTGGCACTGACCCTGATCCTCTTCTGGGTGATCCAGTCGTTCGTCGCCCAGCCCTTCCAGGTTCGCCAGTTCTCGATGCAGGACACCATCGAGGACGGCCAGTTCGTCCTGGTCGACCGGCTGACGCCGCGGTTCGACACCTATCACCGCGGCGACATCATCGTGTTCACCCCGCCCGACAACGCCGAGACCCTCCACACCGAGCCGTTCATCAAGCGCGTCATCGGCGTCGCGGGCGACACGATCGAGATCCGCGACGGCGAGGTCCTCGTCAACGGCACGCTGCTCGACGAGCCCTACCTGTTCTCCGTCGACGGCACGGCCCAGCCGACCGAGGTCGACAGCGACGAGAGCACCTGGACGATCGGTCCCGGCCAGCTCTTCGTCATGGGCGACCACCGCGGGCGCTCGTCCGATTCGCGGGCATTCGGGCCGATCGACGTCAGCTCCGTCATCGGCCGGGCGTGGCTCCGCTACTGGCCGCTCGACGCGTTCCAGGTCCTTCCGACCGACAGCCACCCCGAGCTCTCGAGCCCGTTACCGGGCGCCTCGGCGGTGCCATCGACCCGGCCGTCCGCCAAGCCCGTCCCGAAGCCGACCCGAACTCCGAAGCCCTGAGCCGGGCCGGCCTCCGGGGCCGCGGAGGGCCGCCCGGGAGGCTCCCCCGGGGACCTATACTGCCGGACTTGTGACCACCCCGACCTCCACGTGACCCGGAAGCCCGCCCTCGGGTGCCTCCTGGAGATCGTCGAAACCCTCGTCCTGACCCTGATCATCTTCTGGGTCATCCAGTCGTTCGTCGCCCAGCCATACCGAGTCCAGCAGCAGTCGATGGAGCACACGCTCGAACCCGACCAGTACGTCCTCGTCGACAAGCTGACGCCACGGTTCGACCCCTACAAGCGCGGCGACATCGTGGTCTTCGACCCGCCGCCCACATGGCTTCAGGCGCAGGGCCAGCCCTACATCAAGCGGGTGATCGGAATCGGCGGCGACACGATCCAGATCCACGACGGCGCCGTCTTCGTCGACGAGGTCAAGCTCAGCGAGGATTCGTATCTCTACGCGGAGAATGGGCAGACCCAGCCGACGGACGATCTCGCGCGCGTCGGCACGTGGGTCGTCCCCCCGGGCCAGCTGTTCCTGATGGGCGACCATCGTGCCAATTCGACGGACTCGCGCGTGGGCGGGCCGGTGGACGTCGGGCGGGTCATCGGCCGGGCATGGCTCCGCTACTGGCCGATCGACACCTTCACCGTCCTGCAGACGCCCAGCCACCCGGAGCTCGCGACTCCCAGCCCGTGAGCCCCAGTCCGGGGCGACGCGCGAGGTGAACCCGGCCCTGGCCGCGATCGCCGCGATCAGCGTCGCGGGAGCGATTCTCGCGGTCTCCGCCCGCGATGTCCGGGCCACGACCCTCGGCCTGCTCGTGGTCCTCCTGGCCGCGCCCCTGATCGACGCGCCGTGGCCCGGACCCCTTCCGATCCTCGCCCGCATTGCGGCCACGCTGCTCGCGGTCCGCCTCCTCGTCATCGGCCTCCGCGGCGAGGTCACGACGAGCGGGACCCGGATCGGCTGGCCGGCCGAGGCGCTCCTCGCCGCGGCGGCTGCGGTGATCGGCTTCGGCAGCCACGGGCTTGGCTCGATGGGCCTCGGTC
>JACDAH010000424.1 GCA_013695505.1 Chloroflexota bacterium
CTCCGGACGCGCGCCGCTCTCCCGGGCGGGGGCCCTTCTCCGGAGCCGTAGCCGCCTCGCTGGCCGGCGCCCCTCGCAAGAGCGCGCCTCACAGGCGCATTGTTCCCGTCAGGAGCGTTTTGGCGACGAACGCCTCGTGGACGCGCGCAGAATCAATATCGACGCGCATTCTGGTCGGCAGTCCACGAACGATCTGTTCCGGAAGTGCTCTTGACAGGCACATTGTTCCTCTCAGGCGCACTCGACGGAACCGTCGAGTGCTTGGCTCCTTCCGCGGCGGGGCCAGCGCGCGACTTGCCGCCGGATCTCGGCGCGGCTCCGGACACCGCCGACCTCTACGAGATGTATCCGCCCGCTCGTTGTGTAGACGGCCCGGACGACTTCGACGACTTCTAGCGCACGGCTTCGACCGCTCCGCCGCCCGAAATCTCGCCGACCACTTGGGCGATGAACGTCTCCGCCGCCGCGCGGGACGACTCGTCGTCCAAACCGGCCTTCCCGCCGGACAGGCGACAGGCAAGGGACGCATCGATGAGCCAGGCCCAGTCGGGGAACCGCTCGCGCGCCCAAGCGGCCCCGTCCTGCTTCGAGCCGGGCGTCTGGGTCCGGACGACCCGCAGGGCGCGGCAGAGGGTGAGGATCGTGTACGCCAAGGTCCCGCCGCCGATGTTCGCGCGGCTTCGCTTCCCGACCTCGTCGGCGTAGCGGACCGCAGCGTCAACGAACTCTCGCCAGGCCACGATCGGGACCACGTCGTCGGCGGGTGTGCCCCAGAGCGTCCGCGCGGTCGTGCGGACGAGATACCAGTTCTGAAGCCAATCGGCGACGCGATCGTCGCGGACGTGGAAGGGCTCGCCGGGGCTGATGACGGCGACCGTGCCCGGGCTCGTTCGGAACGACGCGAGGGTGGCCCGTCCGATGTACACGACCTCGATCCGACCAGACCATTCTGGGTTTCGCTCCTCGAAGTTGCGATGCATTCGCTCGAGGGCCACCAGGTCGAGCATCTCGACCTCTGGGCCGGTCACCGCGGCCAGGTCGAGGTCGCTCACGCCGACGTCGAAGCCGCCCGTCACCGCCGAGCCGTACAGATAGAGGCCAACGAGGTCATCACCGAGCACGCTGCACATGGCAGCGGTCAGGGAGTCGAGCAGGTCGGGCGAGGGAGATCCGAGGCGGTCCATGCCGTGAGCCTCGGTGTCCGAGCCCGCTTCGTCAATCCGCAGCGCTCGCCGGCCGGCATGCTCGGCGGGCCTGCGTCGAATCTCGCTGAGCGCCGATCCACCTCAAGGCTCTCTTGAGCGAATGGAGCGGCCACAAATCAGCTCGGTGACGCACCGGCCGGCGGATGCTCCTTTCGAGAACCCCTCGCGCGGCGCGCGGCCGCGCATTCGCCGAGCCCTGATCGCCGCGTTAGAAGGCGCCAATCAGCGACGCGGCGACGATCCCCAGGTACGCGACGTAGAAGATCCCGCCGACGAGCAGCCGCCGGCCGAGGAGACGGCCCGAGCGGGCCATCGGAATGAAGATGAGGGCCGACGACAGGAAGGCGATCGCCGCGGAGAGGAACGCCACGCGGCTCTCGGGGCTGAAGTGCCAGGCATCGGCCGCGAAGAGCAGCGCGACGACCGTGGGGATCGTCGACTGGAAGACCATCGCGCCCGTGATGTTGCCCATCGCCAGCGTGTCCTTGCCCTGGCGGACCCAGATCACCGAGTTGAACTTCTCCGGCAGCTCGGTCGCGACCGGGGCGATGACGAGGGCGACGATGATCGGGGCGATCCCGAAGGTCGACGACAGGTGCTCCACCGAGTCGACGAAGAAGAACGCCCCGATCACGATCAGCCCGAGGGCCGCCAGGACCTGGAGATTGACGACCCGCAGGCGGGGAACGACGCCTTCGCCGTTCGGCGTCGCCGGATCGAGGCGGTTGAAGCGGAGCGGCGCGAGATCATCGAGGTCGACCGATGGGTCGTCCTCGAAGTGGCCCTTGACGTACCACCCGTAGATCGCGATCAGGATCGCGGCGACGACCCACTTCGGCCAGGCCGGATCGATGGGCAGGAAGGCGGCACCGATGGCGATCGCGTAGGCGATGGCGAAGTAGCGCATGTCATGAGCCAGGACCTTCGTGTCGACGATCATCTCGTCGCGCTTCGGGCGCTTGCGAGCCACGACCAGGACAGCGACGCCCGTCACGAACATCGCCAGGGTCGAGAGCATGAACGGGGCGCCCAGGATCGCGCCCACGCCGATCCCGTGCGACGCCGACGACCCCCCACCCGACAGGATCGCGATGATCGGGATCATCGTCTCCGGGAGCGCGGTCCCGACGGCCGCGAGGACGGAGCCGACCGCACCCTCGGCCAGCTCGAGCTTGCGCCCGAACCACTCGATGCCATTGGTGAACAGCTCCGCGCCCATCAGGATGACGACGAACGCGCCGACGAGGATCAGGATGTCCACCGTCAGCCCTCGAGGCCCTTGGCGAGGGCCACGCTGATGACGATGACCGCGAGGATCAGGCTGGCGACCACGACCATCGTCCGTTCGCCGCGCCGGGCGAAGCCGACCAGCGACGCCGCCACCCGAGCCGCCGGCGTCGCGACCACCGCGACGAGGCCGAGCCACAGGAAACCCGCGGGCCGAAGCGCGACCACGTCGGGC
>JACDAH010000439.1 GCA_013695505.1 Chloroflexota bacterium
GCACCCGTCAAGGCTGACCGAACCCGCCTCCTGACCGCGTCACGTCGATCCGCGGCATGCCGACCCGCGGCCCGGCCCTGGGCGCGGCCCCTCGCCGACGGTCCCCGGGGACGCCCGACTTACGCTACCGGCGCCTCGGCAACGGTCGTCCGCTCGCGAACCCAGGCTGCGCCGATCAACACCAGCGTGAACATGATGTTCAGCCACGCCAGCCCGACGAGGATCGCGCCGAGCGTGCCGTAGACGACGTTCGCGCCGAAGATCCTGGGCGCGACGAACACGAAGACTCGGGTCACGAGGACGAGGGCGATTGCCCCGAACACGGCTGCCGGCCCTATCGCCCGCCACGACGGGCGCGTCAGCGGCAGAAGCCGGTAGATCGTCGCGAGCGCGATCGCGGCGAGGCTCAGCGGGACAGTCGCGAGGAGCACGTCGAGCAGTGGGCGGGCCGCGCCATGCTCGCCGCTGATCTCGACCGCGATCACGAGCGTCGGGGTCGCGACCAGGGCGGCGATGACGATCGCGGCAAGGATGGCGATCGATCCGAGCCGCCGCACTGTCCGGCGGACCAGGCTCCGCCGTGGGGCGCCGCTGTCCATCTGGGCGATGGCCGACTCGAGGGCCGCGAAGAGTCGCGAGGTCCCCCAGGCGGCGAGGACGAGCCCGACGAGCGAAATCGACGGCGACGCCTTCGACAGGCCGCCGACAATCTCGTCGAGGACCCCGACGAGCGGCGGCAGGAAGGCGCCGACCGCGGCGATGACATCGGCCCGGCTCTTCGCGTCGCTGAGGACGATGCCGGCGAAACCGGTCGCGAGCAGGCCGATCGGGATCAGGGCGAGGACTGCGTTGTAGGCGACCCCGGCCGCAAGCAGCCCGCCGTCCGCGGCCCCGAACCGGTCGAGGACCCGCCGAGCGACCGCGACACGGGGGTAGCCGACGACGCGGGTCGCAGCCGTGAGCAGCCGGTCGCGCAGGAGCGAGCGGCCAGCCGGACGCAGGCCGCGCCCGTCGTCGGTCAGCCCGGGATCTCCTCGAACAGGCCGGGTTGAAGGTCGCTAGCCCGGACCCGTCGCGGTGGCACGATCAGGGCTCGCACCTCGCCCCGTCGCACGAACCGACGCCCACCGAGCTTGATGCTCTGGAGCTTGCCGGTCCGCGCCCAGGTGCCGATCGTCGCCGGCTTGAAATGGATGTTCGCGTTCGCGAGGATCGCGGCCGCCTCGGCAAGGCTGATCCAGTCGGCAGCTGCGGATGGCATGTCAGTCGGGCGCCGTGGATCCGCCGGAGGCGGGCGGGCTGTCCTTGCTGGAGCTCGTGGGCTTCGGGGCCGAATCCGACTTGTCGGCCGGCTTGGATTCGGTCGCCTTGGATTCGGTCGCCTTCTTGTCGGGGCCCGCTCCGCCGTCCTTCTTGTCGGAGGTCCCGTCGCCGTCGGCGGCCGGCGCATCCGACGAGCCTGGCTCGCCACCGGAGCCGGTATCGGAGCTCGAAGCCGAGCGCGACCGGGCGGCCGTGGACCGGTCCTTCTTCGCCCAGCCGGACCCCTTGAAGTGGATCGTGGGAGCCGAGAAAGCCTTCCGGACGGGCGCCGCCCCGCAGACCGGGCAGCTCGCCGGCCCGTCGCCGGTGACGGAGTGGATGACCTCGAATCGGTCGCCGTTCGGGCAGAGATAGTCGTAGGTGGGCATCAGCGGTTCGGGCGGGTTCGAGGTCAGCCGCGGAGGAGGCGCATGCCGCACTTGGGGCAGTAGAACGCCCGCTCGTGGGCCGATGCGAAGCCGCAGTGGGCACAGACGAGGCCACCGCGGCCGGCGGCCGGCACCGGCCGATCGACGGCGGTGATGCCCAGCGCGTACTGGTTCGCGAGGATGTTGGTGAGGAGGCCGGCGACGAGCTTGGCCGCGATCCGGTCCGTGTCGCCGCGGACGCCCTTGCCGCCCCAGCCGACGACCGAGCGGACGATCATGTCGCCGGTCGCCTCGTCCCAGTGGGCCGCGACACCGCCGACGACCGCCGAGTAGTCCGGGTAGCCGCTCGTGTCGACCTCGCCCTCGAGCAGGGTGCAGACGAACGTGTCGAATGCGAGGTCGATCGCATCGATCGATTCGAGCACCACGAGGGCATGACGGGTGACCGGCGAATGGATGTGGTGGGCGTTCAGCCACTGCATCGCCTCGGACGGCCGGGCGATGACGGGGGTCGCCTGACTGAACTCGATCGGGAGCGGCTCCACGATCTCGATCTCCGTCCGGGCGAGGCCGTGGAGCATCGCAGGCAGCTCGCTGATGGCCTGGGGGCCCGCCTTCATCCGGACGCCCTCGCTCGACTTGCCGGCGTAGTGGAGCTTGAGGACGAACTCCTGGGCAACCGCTTCCTCTGGCATCGCGATCGCGGCGTGCTGGCTCGGGCGCTGGGCGGGCTCTGCCTTGGGCGCCGGGGCAGCGTTGTCGCCGGTGGGGCGGCGCTTGAGGAAATCGAGGGGCACGAGAGGCTCCGTGGATCGGGTCCGGACGCAACGCATGGTAGCAGCGGCGCCCGGCGCCACGTCCAGAGTACGTTCGGCGGATCAGCCGTCCGCAGCCTCGAGGATGATTGCCTCGTCGGGCCGCAGGGCGATGGTGCCATCGGGAGCGACCGCAGCCGGCTCGCGATGGCTGCCCACGATCGCTCGCCAGCGACCGCCGGCGAGCGTCCCGAGGTCGAGCTGCCGCGGCTGGCCGACGAAGCTCACGACGACGAGCAGGCGCTGGCCGTCGGCGGTCCGGGTCCACGCCAGGACGTCGGGATCGCCGCTCGGGAGGCGCGTCATCGCCCCGTGCCGGAGCGCCGGGGCCGTTCGCCGGTACCGGAGCAGCCGCCGATACGCAGCCAGGACAGAATCCGGATCGGCCAGCTGGACCGCGACGTTGCGCGTGTCGGCGTCATCCGCCAGGCGAAGCCACGGCTTGGCGGTGGTGAACCCGGCACCCGGCCCGGGCTGCCACTGCATCGGGGTCCGGCAGCGCGATCGGTCGTACCACGGAAAGTCCGGCCCTGCCAGGAGCGCCGGCGGGTCGACGATCTCCTCGCGCGGGATGTCGACATCGATCATCCCGATCTCCTCACCGTAGTACAGGAACGGGGCGCCCCGCGAAGCGAGGATCACGACCGCGGCCGCCTTCGCGATCGCCGCCCGATCCGGGTCCCGATCCCGCCCGACCGATGCCGAGAGGCGGGTCGCCTGGCGCTCCCGGTCGTGGTTCGACAAGGCGATCGTCGGCCACAGGTCCGGCCCGTAAGCTCGCTCGCGGAGGTCGATCCCTGCCGCGAACGCAGCCGCCGTCCACGGCGACTCCATCAGTGACCAGTCGAACACGATGTGGCGGCCCCTCGTGTACGCCGCCGCCGTCGGCGTGCCTCCGGTGAAGAGCTCGCCGACGGACATCCGTCCGGCCTCTTCGTCGACGATCTCCCGGAACCGGCCGATCAGCTCGAGGAAGTCGGGCTGGTCGAGATCGTAGCGGTGGTCCTGCCTCGACCACGGTGAGCCGCCCTCGATGACGGGATTGTCGCGGAGATCCGCGTCCTTGAGGAAGGCGTTGAAGACGTCGAGGCGAAACCCGTCGACGCCGCGCTTCAGCCAGCCCCGGACCATGTCCCACTGGGCCGCCTCGACGGCCGGATTCCGCCAGTTCAGCTCGGGCTGGCCGACGAGGAATGTGTGGTAGTAGAACTGGCCCCGCTCCGGCACCCACTCCCAGCCGGGTCCGCCGAAGAAGGACACCCAGTTGTTGGGTGGCAGCGGCTTGCCGTCGGCATCCCAGCCTGATGGATCGCGCCACAGGTAGAAGTCAGCGAACGGCCCGTCACGGGAGGCCTTCGAAGCGAGGAACCAGGCGCTCTCGTCGCTCGTGTGGTTCATGACCAGGTCGAGGATCACGTTGATCCCGCGCTCATGGCAGGCGGCCACCAGCCGATCGAAATCGTCCTCGGTTCCGAGCAGCGGGTCGATCGCCGTGTGATCGGTCACGTCGTAGCCGAGGTCGCGACCGGGCGAGGGGTAGATGGGCGACAGCCAGATCGCGTCGATCGGCAGGACGTCCGGACCGACGTGGTCGACGTGGTCGAGGATCCCGGCCAGGTCGCCCGTTCCGTCGCCGTCGTGGTCGGCGAAGCTCCGCGGATAGATCTGGTAGACGACGCCGTCGCGCCAATCGGCGGGATCGGCGGATGTGGCGGTGGAGTCGGCGGATGTGGCGGCAGCGGCGTCCGTTGCGGCAGCGGGGTCCGTTGCGGCGGCAGGCTGGTCGGTCATCGACCAAGTCTGGCCGCCCGCCCTGAGGCGGGTCAACCGCGGTCGCAACCGGGGGACGCCCGCCCGTCGGGACGGCCGCTTGCTATCCTCGGCGGCCATGACGACTGACCACGGCGCTCGCGCCGCCCGCCGCATCCGGGTCGGCATCGCCGGGCTCGGTGCCGTCGCTCAGGCCGTCCACCTCCCGCTCCTCGCCCGGCTTCCGGACGTGTTCGAGATCGCGGCCCTGGCCGACCTGTCGCCGTCGCTGCTGGCGACGATCGGCGATCGGTATGGCGTTTCCGCGGATGCTCGCTTCGGCACGGTCGATGCGCTGATCGCGATGGATGAGCTCGACGGGCTCCTGCTCCTGACCTCCGGGTCGCACGGCGGTTCGGCCCTCGCGGCGCTCGATCGCGGGCTCGCGGTCCTGTGCGAAAAGCCGCTCGCGACGACCGTGGCGGAGGCCGATCGGCTGCTCGAATCCGGCGCCGCGGACCGCCTCCTGCTGGGCTACATGAAGGTCTTCGATCCGGCGGTCGAGGAAGCGCGCCGCGTGATGGTCGAGGAGTCGGCCGCTCTCGGCGAGCTGCGGACGATCGACGTGACCGTGCTCCACCCGACCAGCGATGACCAGCTCGGGTTCGCCCGCCTCGTCCGACCAGGCGGCGCGTCCGACCCGAAGCGGCTCGTCCGTCCCGGCCCGGAGCGCGATCGGCTGGTCGAGGCGGCGCTCGGGTCGGCCGCTGGAACCGCCGGTCAGCTGTACGAGGGCCTGCTGCTGGCGAGCCTCGTCCACGAGCTGTCGGTGATCCGGGCCGTGACCGGCGAGACCGGGCCGCTCTCGATCGACCACGTCGACATGTGGCCCGAGGGCGAGTGGCCGCCCTCCGTGCTGGTCGTCGGCCGGACCGCATCCGGCGTCCGGACCACGATCGGGTGGCACTTCCTCGATGCCTATCCGGCCTACCGCGAGGACGTCCGGTTCCACCGCCGCGGCGGGTCCATCGAGCTGACGTTTCCCTCGCCCTACCGCCTCCACCAACCGACGATCCTGGCCGTCTCGACGGGCGCCAACGAGACTCGTCGCCGGACGATCCTCGACTCGATCGAGGAGGCCTTCGAGCGCGAGCTCCTGGCGTTCGCCGCGATGATCCGCGATGGCACACCGCCCCGGACCGGCGTCGCCGATGGTCGCACCGACACGATCACCTGCCAGCGAATCGCAGCCTCCTGGGCCGGCCGGTTCGGGGTCGAGGTCGGCGGCGAGGCCGCGGCGGCCGGCCGATGACCGACGCCGCCGAGAGCGCCGGCGGCCAAGAGGACGCCGGGCCGGTGCCCCCGACGGGGCGCCGGAGTACGTCAGGAGAGCGAGACCGATCCATGTGCCGCCTTGATGCGGGTCTCGACGGCGCCGTGGGGCCCGACGTAGGAGCGATCGACCTATCGGGCCCGGCGCACGCGAACAGGCGTAGCAGGGTGGCCAGGAGTCCTCCGCGGGAGGGTGAGACACCCGGAGACACGAATCGTTCCACGCGATCGATCACGAACGGGTCGATAATCCATCTGATCGCAAGGTGTCCGCCAATAGCACCAGCTCGCGCTACGGCGAGGTCTGCCTCAGCACGGGCCGATGTGCGCAGCCGCCAGCGCGTCGTTTAGCCCTTGCTGCTCCGCCGCAACGTGCTGGAGACCGATCTCGACAGTGGCGAGCAGTCGGGCATCCGGCACCTCCCCCGGCTCGAACAGGACGTCGAGCTGTTGGCCGAAACTGGCGATCGTCACGAGGTGAATGGTCGCGACGAAGCGCGGGTCCGATTTTGGGAGGTCGGGCAAGACGCCCTTCAAGGCATCCGGGATACGTCTCGCGCCGCTCGCTGCGTCCACAGCCGCGTGGGTCATCGCTCCGGCATCGCCGCGCCGCGCCGCGTCGGTCGCCGTCCGTAGGTCAATCGCGACTTGGCGAGCGACGGGTACAAGCACGCATAACGTGAGGTCGGTGGTTGAGACCGGCGGGATTGAAGAAGTCTCCGGCCCGCAACTTGCGAGGACCGCTGCGGCAGCGATCAGGACGGCGACGTGGATCGCCCGATGCGACACGAACCGAGAGTAGTGGACCCCGTCTTAGTCAACGCTAGGTAGTGATTCAGGTTGACTCGGCATCGTCTGGAATCCAGACGTACCGGAGTGCGCCGTCATCGGCGCATTGCACCGAACGTCGGTAGGAGCTTCCCTGCTCTCGGATCACAGGTCCATCGTCGTCTCGAACATCGCGCCGGTCACCGGCTTGCGGTCCGTCAACGAACTCGACGACGGTTGCTGCGCGCTGAGGGTCGTCGCTGAAGTCGATCATGGCGTCAGTCTAGACCCCCCGGTCGCGCTCGCTGGACTGGTCGCCAGTCGGAGGTCGCGAGGTCGGCCGCAAGCCACGTTGGCGAGGCCCACCGGTCGTATAGGTTGCGACTCGGCACCGTTTGTCGATTCTTCGAACGCCGACGTTGAGCGACCCCCCAGGTCAAGGACCGGAGAGGGGTAGGTG
>JACDAH010000441.1 GCA_013695505.1 Chloroflexota bacterium
GTCGGCGTGTCGTTCATCGGCGGCCGCTGGGACGAGCCGGAGCTGATCGGGCTGGCGTATGCGTTCGAGCAGGCAACCCACGTCCGGGTCCCGCCGCAGTTCCTCACTTCGACGTCGGCGGCAGCGACCAGCTCGACGCACGGTGCGAAATCGCACGAGACCAAGCGGACCGGCGTCCCGGCCCGTAACGGGCACTGGAGGATGCCGGCTCTGCGGTAGCCTCCCGGGGTGACCGAGGAGACCGCCCCGACTCCCACCTCGCCACGCCCCACGACCGCCGGCCGCGCCCGGTCGTGGGGCCGCGGCCTGACCCCATCGATCGCACTGCTTGCGGCGATGGCGTTCATCACCCAGGTCGGCGTGTCGGTGATGCTGCCGCTGCTGCCGCTGTATGCAACGAACCTCGGCGCCGGTCCCGAGGTCCTCGGCCTCCTGACGAGCTCGTTTGCCGTGCTCATTGCCGCGGGTCAGCTGATCGGCGGCTACCTCGTCGGGCGGTTCGCCGCACGCCGGCTGGTGTCGCTCGGGATCGGGATCTACGCCGCGGCGAACGTCCTCATCTCGACCGCCGGGGCGGCGATCCCGTTGATCGCGTTCCGGTCATTGGCCGGGTTCGGATCCGGCGTCAACCAGGTGTCCGAGCGACTGTACGTCGCCCAGGCGATCGACCGGAGCCGGCTGGCCTTCGCGAATGGCGTCCTGTCGGCGGCCGGGTCGGCGGGATCCGTCCTCGGCCCGGCGGTCGGGGGGCTTCTCGTCGTCGTCTCGGACCTCCGCGTCCCGTTTCTGCTCGTCGCGGGAACCAGCACCCTGGCGGCGATCGGCTCCCTGTTCCTGCCTCGGCCGCCGGTGGAATCGGTCGAGGCACGCGAAGCCCGAAGCGCGGCAGCGGAGGACCACTCGGCCCGGACCGCGGTCTCTCGACTGCTGGTCATCCTCTTCCTCGTCCAGACCTCGTTCCAGGCGGGCTTCGGCGCCTTCATCACAACCTACGCAGTCTTCGCGCAGACCCGTCTCGGCTGGGCGACGGCCGAGGTCGGGCTCGTGTTCTCGGCGTTCGGTCTCGGCTCGATCGTGCTTGGGCCGGTGCTCGCGAACCTCGCCGATCGGCGCGGCCGGCGCGACGTCGCAATCCTCGGCGCGGGACTCATCTTTCTCTTCCCGATCGTGTTCGTTCTCGAGGCGCCGCGGCCCGTCCTGTACCTCGTGTCCATCGTCGGCGGCGCCGGCGTCACGGCGCTCGAGGCCTCCTATTTCGCGCTTCTCGCAGATGCCACCGATGGCGGCCGACGCGGTCGGGCGTACGGCTGGGTCAGTGCCCTCTCGAGCCTCGGCATCGTCGTCGGGGCGATCGCTGCGTCGCAGATCTGGGCGCGCACCGGCGACGTCGGGCTGGGGCTGCTGATGACCGCGGTTGCGCTGGCGGTCGTCGCGGGCTTCCTGCTGCTGTACCCGCGGGACCGCCCGCTCGCCGCATGAGTGAGACCACGTCCATTCATCCAACGATCGGTCGAACGAGCGCCCGCGGCCAGGCCAATCAGGGCGAGATTGTCGGGGCATCGTCACGCGGTCGTCTCGAGGCTTCGTTAGGACTCCGGCCCAAAGACTGGCAGAATGCGAGTCCGCTCGCGACGGGGGTTCGAGCGAAGAATCGAAGCTGGGGCACCCGGAGGGTATGTACGGGGTGGTGATGCGACGCGCCGGCTCGCGGGCTCAGGCCGCGGCTGCGATCGTGTTCGGTGCTCTGCTCGTCATCGGCGGTGTGGTGCCGAAAGCCGCCGCCGTGACGCCGGATCCGTCCGACGTCGTCCTCGTCCTGGACTTCTCGGCCTCGATCCTCCGGGACGGCGCGAACCGCAACCGGTTCGGGGCCGCCCTCGAGCGAATCGCGGATCGGGTCGACGCGACCGCCGCCGATCTCACGGCCGGCGATGCCACCGTCTCCATCGTCCAGTTCGCCAGCAGGGCATCGGACGTTCCGGGCTGCGCCGATCTCAAGCTCCTCCAGAGCCCGGCCGCGGTCGCAAAGTTCGCCGACTGTCTCCGATCGGTCGCTCGCGCCTATCGCAAGGGATCGACATCGGCCCTGACCAAGAAGATCGGCGTCGACACCAATTACGTCGCCGCGATGGATCGGGCTGCCTCGCACCTGCCCGCGAACTCGGTCCGGCCCGCCTTGATCCTGTTCACCGACGGCAAGCACGACGTCAAGGGCGTGCCTGTGAGCAGGGTGCTGCCGGCGCGCGATCGGCTCTTCGGCGGGCGCTCGCCGTTCGCCCTGCTCCCGGTCGGGATGGGCCTCGATCCCTTGAAGCGCAACGTCCTCGAGACCGGGCTTGAGCAGCTCCGGGTGATCCGTGACATGCCGGCCTGCGTCAGCGGCGACACGTTCGACTGGCCCGACGTCGTCTTCGAAACGGCCGACAAGGCCGGCAATGCGGTCGCCGTCGCGCTCCAGGAGGCGACCTGCACATTCACCGTGGCGCCGACGCCGACGCCGTCCCCCAGCCCGGTCCCGCCGACCCCCGCACCGGTCGTGGGCGTGGAGCTAACGCCCGGCGACGGTCGGATCGAGCTGACGTGGTCCGCGCCGACGGCGACGAAGGTGCCGCCCGCCACCGACTACCAGGTCCAATGTCGAACCGGCGGCGGCAAATGGGTCCAGTCGAGTGAGGGCGTGTCCCTCGACAGGAAGGCCTCGATCGAGGGCCTCGTCAACGGCTCGGAATACGAATGCCAGATTGCCGCCGTCGGCGCGTCGACGATCGGCGCCTGGACGCCGGCCGGCAAGGTCACGCCGCTCGGCCGGCCGGCCCCGCCGGCGAAACCAACGGTCACGGCCGCCAACCAGGCTCTCCGGATCGATGTGCCAGCGGCATCGGCCGGGGTGGATCGGTTCACGTTCGAGTGCTCGGGCGACCAGGGCGCCACGTGGCCGGCGAAGATCGACGCGTCGGCCGGCAGCGAAGTCGCCCAGGTGGGCCTGCTCACGAACGGCGTCGAATACGTCTGCCGGGCGTTCGCCGCGAACGACATCGGCGTGAGCGAGGCGTCGGTCATGTCCGATGCCGCCACTCCGTGCGGCTCGACGCTCGAGTGCAACCGCGTCCTCGTGCCCGTCCTCGGCGGGCTCCTCGTGCTCCTGTTCGGCGGGATCGCGGCGGCGCTGTTCGCGCTGCTTCGCGGTCGGACCCGCGGCCATGTCGTCGCGGTCGTCGACGTCGTCCACACCGCCAACGTCGGGCACGGGTCGCGACTCGGCATCGCGTTTGTCCGCGAGGGTGGGGGCCGGGCGATCAGCGGGATCGTCGCCGAGCGTGGTCCGACCGCCGAGATCCGGATCCGCCGCCTGCAAGGCGAGAAGTTCGAGGTCCGCGACCGGAACGGCAAGCGCGAAGTGCCCGACGGCGACACGACCGTCATCACCGACTCGCTCGGCGTCCGCCACTCGCTGGTCCTCCGGGCGTTCGCCACGAATGCTGCGTCGCGGGTGGCGACCCGCCGCTGAGGGTGCCGACCGGGGGACCGGCTCACGCTCCTGAGCAGCCGACATTCCGGGCGGACGCGTGGTATCGTGCGTCATCCGGACGTCCGTACGTCCGGACGTCGACCGGTTGACCAATCCGAGAGGTTCCATGAAGCGGATCGTTCTCGTCGGCGCAGGCAGCGTCGAATTCACCCGAAACCTGCTCGGCGACATCCTGAGCTCGCCGGCTCTTCGGGACGCCGACCTGGTCCTTCACGACATCGACCCCGACCGCCTCGCGACGGCCGAGCGGATGGCTCGCTGGACGGCCGAGACGCTCAAGGCGGCCCCGACCATCACCGGCCACCTCGACCGGCTCGAGGCTCTCCGCGGCGCGGACTTCGTGATCAACACCATCCAGGTCGGCGGCGCCCGCGCGACGAAGATCGATTTCGAGGTCCCCGGCCGGTACGGCCTGCGCTACACGATCAACGACACGATCGGCGTCGGCGGCGTCTTCCGCGGACTGCGCACGATCCCGGTCGTGCTCGGGATCGCCCGCGACATGGAGGCGGTCTGCCCCGACGCGTGGCTCCTCAACTACACCAACCCGCTCGCGATCCTCGTTCGCGCTGTCTCTGAGGCGACGAGCATCAAGGTCGCCGGCCTGTGCCACTCGGTCTTCTGGACGATCGACACGATCGCGGGCTACCTCGGCATCGCCCGCGACGAGATCGACTCCGAGTCGGCCGGGATCAACCACCTCGCCTTCCTGCTGAAGCTCCGCCACCACGGCCGTGACCTGTACCCGGACCTGCGCCGCTTCGTCGAGGAGGGCAGGACGCCGGACGACAACCTCGTCCGATCCGAGCTGTTCCTCCACCTCGGCTTCTATCCGACCGAGTCGTCGGAGCACCACGCCGAGTACAACCCGTGGTTCATCGGCAAGCGCGACGATCGGGGCGACGCCGTCGAGCGGCTCCACGTCCCGATCGGCGAGTACCTCGACCGTGTCAGCCACAACCTCGACGAGTACGCCGAGACGGTTCGCAAGCTCGACGCCGGCGAGCCGTTCGAGATCGAGCGGAGCGGGGAGTACGCGGCCACGATCGCCGACGCGATGGCGACCGGCGTCCCGGCCCGGATCGTCGGCAACATGATGAACCGCGGGGCGCTCATCCCGAATCTCGACGGCGACGCGTGCGTCGAAGTCCCGTGCCTCGTGGACGGGCTCGGCGTCCGGCCGGTCGCAGTCGGGCCGTTGCCCCTTCACCTTGCGGCCTACATGCGCGGCGCCATCGACATGCAGGGCCTGACGGTCCAGGCCGCCCTGCGCCACGACCGGGACGCCATCGGCCACGCGGTCATGACCGACCCGATCGTCCAGTCGCATCTCACGCTGGACCAGGCCTGGAAGCTGACCGACGAGATGATCGAAGCCGAAGCCGAATGGTTGCCCAGGTGGCTGGGCGGCGCCGCGGCCGACTGACCGCAACCAAGTCGCGACGACGAGCAACCGAACAGCCGGGGAACGAAGAGGAGCACGACATGGCGATCGGATCGAGGCACCCGTCCGGGCTCGCGCGGCGCCGCATCGTCGGCCTCGCAGCGACCCTCCTGCTG
>JACDAH010000466.1 GCA_013695505.1 Chloroflexota bacterium
TCTCCGCGGGAGGTCGCGGGCCGGGCGCTGGCTCGGCCAGGCCGCGGAGCAGGACCTCCACGAGCTGGCGGACCGCGATTGCGTCGGGCGGCGTGCCCGTGCTGAGCAGGCGCATCAGCATCGTCCCCTGGACGATGTCGGACACGAGGGTCGGGTCGATGTCGGTCCGGAATCCCGCTGTCGCAGCGCCGTCTGCGTACTCCCGGGCCATGCCGCCATGGTTTGGGGCGACGCGCTCGACGAGGTTGCGGGCCGCGATCGGGCCGCGCAGCGATTCACTCACGAACAGCGGCAGGAAGCGCTGGAACGGCGCCTCCCCGAGGACCGCCGCTGACCAGACGGTCCCGGTGGCGATGTCGGTCGCGATGTCGCCGGTCAACGCGAAGGGCTCGCGACCCTTGACCTGGGCGAGGGCCGCGGCGATCAGGGCCTCGCGGGTCGGGTAGCGCCGGTAGACGGTTGCCCGCGCGACGCGCGATCGGGCGACGACGGCGCTCATCGTGAGCCCGCCCAGTCCGACCTCGGACAGGAGCGCCATCGCGGCATCGAGGATCGCTCGGTCGGCCGTCCCGCTCCGCGGTCGCCCGACCTTCCGCGGCTGCGCGACCACGATCTCCGTGGCGACGCCGACGGGAACGCCGACATCAACGTGATCGGACCGGCGTCGTCGGGATCGGCGGCGGTCGGTTCCGGGCAGAGGTGCGAAGGCGGCGACCGGATCCGGTGCTTCCGTCGGTTCGTCACGCGCGGTTGGTGTCGGCGGCGGGCCCGCGGCTCGTGTCGTCACTTCGACTACCGTACCATCGATTCTAATACTAGACAACGAGTATCAGAATCCGCAAGGAGTCACGGCGGGACTCAGCCGAACGCAAGCCGGAGGGGACCCGGGATGGAGTCGTGATGGCCCGCATCCTGAGCCGGAATCCCCTCCCGACGAGAATCAGGCCGGCGTTGCCGGTGTTGCGACTAGCCAGCCCGGCTGTGGGTCGACCTTGCTCACGAGGTAGTCCCGCGACGCCTCCACGCTCCTCCGCGGACCGTCGAGACTGGCGACCAGCTTGCCGTCGGCCTTGACGATGCGGCCGTCGACGATGACGGTCTGAACGTTCGAGATGTCCGCCGCGCAGACGACGGCCGCGACCGGGTCGATGATCGGCGCGACGTTCACCGCACCACCGTCGATGATCACGATGTCGGCCTTCTTGCCGAGCGTGATCGAGCCGGTCCGGTCGGCGATGCCCGCGACCATTGCGCCTTCGATCGTCGCCCAGCGCAGGACCTGCCGGACGGTGATCAGGTCGGGCGTCGCAACATTCCCGTCGAGGCCCTCGTTCCAGGACGCCTCGTGGCGCCGGGCCCGCTCCGAGGCGAAGATCGCGTGCATCTGGGTGAACTGGTCGGTTGACGACGTCGTCGCGACATCCGAGCTCAGCCCGACGGGGATCCCGAGCGAAGAGGCCTTCTGGGCCGGTGCCCATCCGTGGCCCATCTGGAGCTCGATCTGGGGCGACAGCGAGACATTCCCGCCGGAGTCGCGGACGAGCGCCCACTCGTCGTCGGTCAGGTGCGAGGAGTGGATGTAGGTGGTGTTCGGGTAGAGGAGGTCCATGTCGCGGAGGGCCGTCAGCTGGCCCTTCGTATAGCCGAAGCGGTCCATGGCGACGTGGACCGTGATGTTGATGCCCAGCTCCTTGGCCAGCTCCCATTCGAAACGGACGACGTCGGGCTTGCAGAAGTTCGTGCCCCGGGTGGCGAGCGCCATCGTGATCAGGCCATGGTCGTCGCTCAGGTACTGGCTCCGGACGCGGCGTGCCTCCTCCCCGTTGATCCGCTCCACGCTGCCGCCGTAGTCGGGCCCGAACCACCAGTCCTGGAGCGAGGTGTTCGGAAATCCGAACGCGAACACGGATCGGATGCCTGCGTCCTGGAGGCCATGGACGGCGGCGTCGGCGTGGTCCGGCGTATTCATGATGTGCGACCAGTCGACGAGGGTCGTGATTCCCCCGTTGGCGCATTCGAGGGCGCCCCACTGGTTCGCGGCGTGAACGTCCTCGGCACGATAGGCAGGGGCGAACTTGTCGAGGATGTCGGCGAAATACGTGATCAGCGCAAAGTCCGGGGCACAGGTCCGGATCGACGTCTCCCACGTATGGCGGTGGGTGTCGATGAAGCCCGGGATGACGACGTCACCCGCGGCGTCGATGACTTGCGCGCCATCCGCGCTGAGGTCCTTGCCGACCGCGGCGATGCGATCGTCCTCGATCAGGATGTCCGTGTTCGGCAGCTCGCCGAGCTCGTCGTCCTGGGTCAGGACGGTGCCGCCGCGAATGAGGATTCGATCGGTCACGGTCTGCTCCTTCTCCAACATGGCCTGCCGGTTGGCTTCGTCCCTGGCTCGTCGATCGTCACGGCCCTCCAGTCGCGCCGCCGCTCTCGGCGCCTGTTCGCCGTCGCTGGTTCCGAAGGTGAGTCGCGACCGACGAGAGGTCGCTGCCGCGGTCGAGCGCGAGCGCCGCCGCCCGGATCACCTCCAGAATCGTCGTCGCCTGGGGCAGGCTCGCCCCAACGCACGATCCAAGCGCCGCGATC
>JACDAH010000496.1 GCA_013695505.1 Chloroflexota bacterium
GGTCGGCACCGTCCAGACGGCCTATGCAGCGGCAGGCAGCGGCGGCATCGCCAAGATGGGCGACTACGTCTGTGCGGCCAAGAAGGGCGATCTCCTCACCGCCTTCGGTGGCTCCGGCACGGAAGCCCTGACCGCCGCAGGCGTGAGCGGCGACGAGCTGTTCGCGGCGATGGGCGTGACGTTCGCGAATGTCGTGGTCACCCAGACCGCCAAGTCGGACACCACCGCGACGGTCACGGTGACGGGCGACCAGACCATCACCCTCGACAAGGACAAGATGCGGGCGATCATGAAGACGGTGCTGACGTCGCAGGGCAAGCCCACCGATGACGCGACGCTCGATCTCGTGATGAATGCGATGGGTAGCCAGCTGACCACGACCCGCAAGATGAACGACACCCTCCAGCTCGTGAACGAAGGCGGGAAGTGGCTCATCTGCGGATGACCTGCATCGCACCAGCTCGTGGGTGAAGGCCCGTCGTCCGGGCCCTGAATTGCCGGCGCGGAAACGTGGTCAGATTGCCGCACCGAGCCGCGCGTAGAGTCGGCCGCGGGCGCGGCACAGGAGCGCCCGCGAGGCGAGCTGGGAGCGCCCCAGACGATCGGCGATCTCGCTGCCGCGATAGCCCTGGGCGGCGAGGACGATCGCCGTCCGGTCGACCGTCGAGACCGACCGGAGGGCCGTGATCAGCACCCGGTTCTCCTCGTTGCGGATCGCAGTGTCCTCGAGTGAGGCGCTCATCTCGTCGTCGGCAAGCCGGACCAGGACGCGCTCGCCGATCCGGCGATGTCGGTGGCCGCTGATGACCAGGTTGTGGGCCACGCGGCGCAGCCACGCGGCCGGCGACTCGGGCAGCTGTCCGACGCGCCCGGCGAGCAGGAGCCGGACGAAGGCCTCCTGGCAGACGTCGGCGGCCTCGTCGGCGTCGCGGACCAGCGACCGCACGTAGCGCTCGAGGCTGGCCGCCTGCTCTGCATACAACGCCGTCACGGCGTCATCGGCGGCCTGATTGGAGACCTGCTCGATCGTGTTCCCGGTGGTCCCTGGATCGATGACCGTGTCCATGTCCGCCCCTCGTGGGGCCGCTCGTCGGCGGCCTGGGACGTGTATGGCGGTGATCGTGTCCCGAGCACATCGGGCCGATGTCCCGGCCAGCCGGGCAACTGCTCGGGCAACTCCGCGGGCGACATCCCGGGCGCAGGAATGTGGCCGGCTCAGGCCGTGCCGGACTCCCGCCCGAGACCGGCCTCGCGAGCCCGGATGATCGCCTGTCCCCGGTCGGCGACCTGGAGCTTGTTGAAGACGTTCGCGACGTGGTTCCGGACCGTCTTGTCACTGATCCCGAGTTCCCGCGCGATCTCGCCGTTCGAGCGGCCGCGGGCGATCAGTTCGAGGACCTCGTCCTCGCGGTCCGTCAGCTCGGGGAACGGGTCCGCGGCTGGACGGGCGTGGCCGAGCGCAAAGAACGCCTGGAGCCGGGTCGCGATCGACTCGCCGAAGATCACGTCCCCGCCGGCGACGGCACGGATGGCCCGAACCAGGTCGTCGCTGTCCGAGTCCTTGGGCAGGTAGCCGCGGGCGCCGGCCCGCATCGCGGCGAAGAGCGAGTCGTCGTCCTCCGACATCGTCAGGACGAGGACGCGGGTCTCCGGCCGGGCGGCGAGGATCTCGCGCGTGGCCTCGATCCCGCTCATCGACGGCATCCGGAGATCCATCAGGACGACGTCCGGCTGCAAGGACGCGGCGACGGCGACCGCATCGCTCCCGGTGGCGGCCTCGCCGACGAGCTCGAGGTCCGACGACCGGTCGATGAGGGCGCGCAGGCCGTCACGGTAGACGGGGTGGTCGTCGGCGACGACGATCCGGATGGCGTCCGTCGGTCGCGCTCCGTCGTCGCCGGGCCTCCGATCCGTCATGCCAGCGTCTCGCGGACGGCCGACGACTGCCCGCTGCCTTCGATCCGCGACGCCGGCTCGATCACCGCTGTGGGCCCCATCGGCAGCGTGGCCGAGACGACCGATCCGCCGCTCGGGCCGGCCTCGACGATGAGCTCGCCGCCGAGCTCACTTGCCCGCTCGTACATCGCCCGTGTTCCGACTCCGACTGGCCCGGGCTCGATCCCGCGACCGTCGTCGGCGACCCGGATGACCAGGAGATCACGATCGACCACGAGGCTGACCGAGCAGCGCGTCGCGTCGGCGTGGCGGATCGCATTCGTGACCGCCTCCACGACGATTCGGTAGGCCGCGACCTCGATCGCGGGCGAGAGCGGCCCGATCGGACCCGCTTGCAGCTCGACTGCCGGCCCATCCGGCCCTCCGATCGCGGCGAGCTGCTGGCGCAGCGCATCGACGAGGCCGAGCGCGTCGAGGCCCGGCGGTCGGAGCTCGCGGGCCAGTCCGCGGATCTGGGCGATCGCGCTCCGGAGGTCGGCACGGATCTCGTCGAGCGACGGCCCGACCGCGTCCGGGTCCGTCGTCACCTCGGCGCGGGCGCGATCGACCTTGAGGCCCAGCGCGGCGAGGGTGGGCCCGAGGCCGTCATGGAGGTCGCGCCGGAGGCGCATCCGCTCTTCTTCGCGGGCGGCCACGATCCGCCGCCGGCTCGAAGCGAGCAGGTCGACCTGGAAGAGGCGGTCGCGGATGACGGCGAGGGCCAGGGCGACGATCACCGGCAGGGCAACCACGGCAACCGCGCTCCTCGGGGCGAGGGGATGGCCGAGCACCGCGATCGGCAGGGAGGTGAGAAAGAGCGACGCACTGGCCGCGACCCCGAGCGTGATGGCCAGCACCCGCACCTGCGGCCGGCGCGGCGCCGGCGTCCGACGGTAGCCCGCGGCGATCGAGCCGAGGATCGTGATCATCATCGCCGAGACGACCAGGGCGAGGACGGTCCCGAGCCGATCGAACCAGGCGAGAGTCGTGCCCCCGAGGAGTCGCGTGACCACGGCGCCGAGACCGAACGCGAGGAGCGGCCCGGCGTAGATCCAGAAGACGTTCGACGGTCGCCGCGCCACCCACCCCGCGCGGACCGGGTAGATCGCCAGAAGGTGGACGAGGCAGGCCCAGAACACAAGGTTGGTCAGGGTCGCGACGGCGAAGGCGTAGAGGAAGGGTGAGCGGCTCACGAGGTCCATCGGCTGAAGCCCGACCTCCCAGGCCACGATGTCCGCGGTGTTGCAGCAGACCCCGACGAAAAGCAGCCGGATCGCCGTCGCCTGTGGCCGGCGGAGGATGAGGACGAGGGCCAGGAGCAATGCCCCGACGCCGAACACGACGAGCCCGAGCGGGGCACCGGCGAGCCGGTCGGACACGAAGGGCTCGAGCGTCACCTTGAGCTCGACCGGCTGCCCGTCGCGCCGGACGGCCACGTCCACCGTCGAGCCGACTGACCGCGGTCCGAGGAACCACGGCGGCACGAGCGCCGCGCTCGCCCAGAAGTCGAGCGGGCGGCCGTTCACCGCGACCTCGATGTCTCCGGCTCGGAATGACGACGACGGCGCCAGGGGCGCGACCTCGACGCCGTCGCTCGTCCAGTTCCACTGCTCCGTTGGGATGAACGCGCCGTCCGATGGCAGGCTCAGCCGGCTCGCTGCCATGGTCGCGGTCGCTGCCAGCGCCGCACCACAGACCAGCAGCGTCAACGCGCGGATCGGGTCGCCAACGGGTGGGCGAGAGGTCGCGCGGCGGGAGCTCGCGGGTCGGGCGGTCATGGGTCGGGCGGTCACGGGTCGGCGGGTCCCTCGTCGGTGCGTTCGAACGAGAATAGGCCGGTCGCAGGTCCACGGTATCGCCGCGATTGACAGGAAGTCGTGACGTCCGGATCGTCCCGGTGCGAACAGCCGACAGAGGGCCGGCGCAGGATGGACGGGTGAGCCCCCAATGAGCCTGATCCTGCTGGTCCTGACGAGCGCTCAACTGCTCGATCTCGGCACGTTCGTCGTGATGGTCCGGCTGCACGGCCCGGCGGCGGAGGCGAACCCCCTCGTCGGCCATCTCCTGATCTCCCTCGGGCTGCCGTTCGTGGCCGTCGCCAAGGTGGCGCTTCTCAGCGTGGTCGTCGCAATCATGGCGATCCTCATCGGCCGCGAGGAGGTTCCGGCTCACGGACGCCTCGTCGGGGTGATCGTCACCGTGGGCATCGTGGCCGGGCTCCTCGGAGCGTGGTCGAACGCCGGCGTGATCCTGTAGGCCGGGTGGTCGCCGGGACGGTCGCAGCCCGCGAGGATCCGCATCGAACACCTGTACGGTTTGGGGCAGGTCCGTTAGACTGGACGTGACATGCCCCAGGATCAGCTCGTCGTCCGCGGTGCCCGCGAACACAACCTGAAAGACGTCACGGTCGCGTTCCCGCGCGACCGTCTCGTGGTGATCACCGGGCTGTCCGGAAGCGGCAAGAGCAGCCTCGCGTTCGACACGATCTACGCCGAGGGCCAGCGTCGCTACGTCGAGAGCCTCAGCGCCTACGCCCGTCAGTTCCTCGGCCAGATGGAGAAGCCCGACGTCGACCAGATCGACGGTCTCAGCCCGGCGATCTCGATCGACCAGAAGGGCGCCTCGCGCAACCCGCGATCGACGGTCGGGACCGTCACCGAGATCTATGACTACCTCCGGCTCCTCTTCGCCCGGGCCGGCCATCCCCACTGTCCGAGCGGCCATCCGATCGAGCGCCAGACGGTTCAGCAGATCGTCGATCAGGTGCTGTCCCTGCCCCAGGGAACCCGGCTCCTCGTCCTCGCCCCGTTGATCAAGGACCGCAAGACCGAGGGCGACCGCGTCTTCGAGGGCGCCCGGCGCCAGGGCTTCGTCCGCGTCCGGGTCGACGGCGAGATGGTCGACATCGCGGAGGCTCCGACCCTCGACAAGTACAAGCGCCACAGCATCGAGGTCGTCGTCGACCGCGTCATCGTCCGCCACGCCGACGCCCCCGAGGGCGCCGAGCTGGCTGCCGACGGCCGCCCGATCGATCCGGAGACGGGTGCCGTCATGCCCGATCCCGATGCGTCCCGGCTGGCCGATTCGATCGAGACCGCACTCCGCCTCGGCGAGGGCCAGGTGCTGATCGCGCCGGCGCCGAAGGACGACGAGCCGCCGTCCTTCGAGGAGCGGCGCTACAGCGAGCGGTTCACCTGCCCCTACGACGGGTTCACGATGGACGAGCTCGAGCCGCGCAACTTCTCCTTCAACTCGCCCCACGGCGCCTGCCCGGCCTGCGCCGGGCTCGGCACGCGCCTCGAGATCGACCCCGATCTCGTCATCCCGGACAAGTCGAAGAGCCTCCAGGCCGGAGCGCTCGTGCCGTGGGCGAAGATGCCGAACGACGCCTCGTGGCGGCTGAAGATCCTCGAGGCGATCTGCGCATCGCATGGCTGGGACGTCAAGAAGCCGGTCCGCGACCTGCCGCCCGAGGCGATCGAGTACATCCTCCGTGCCAGGAAGGACGAGAAGGTCCTCGTCCGATACCGCCACGAGCGCGGCGAGAACACGTACAAGGCGACGTTCGAGGGGATCATCACCAACCTCGAGCGGCGCTATCGCGAGACCGACTCGGAATACATCAAGACCGAGCTCGAGAAGTACATGGTCACGAGGCCATGCCCCACGTGCAAGGGCAAGCGCCTCAAGCCGGAGGTCCTCGCGGTCAAGGTCGACGACCTCGACATCTCGACGATCGCGACCCGTTCGATCACTGACGCCCTCGACTGGATCGCCGCCCTGCCGCCGAAGCTCTCGGATCGGGAGCGGACGATCGCGGTCCAGGTCCTCAAGGAGATCACCGCCCGGCTCGGGTTCCTGGTCGACGTCGGACTTGACTACCTCACCCTCGACCGAGCATCGGTCACCCTGTCCGGCGGTGAGGCCCAGCGGATCCGCCTCGCGACCCAGATCGGGACGACGCTCATGGGCGTGCTCTACATCCTCGACGAGCCGTCGATCGGCCTCCACCAGAAGGACAACGCGAAGTTGATCGCGACCCTGACCCGGCTGCGCGATCTCGGCAACACCGTCCTCGTCGTGGAGCATGACGAGGAGACGATCCGGACCGCCGACTGGGTCGTCGACATCGGGCCCGGGGCAGGGGAGCTCGGCGGCGAGATCATCAGCAACGGCACGCTCGAGACGCTCCTCGCCGAGCCGCGCTCGATCACCGGGGCGTTCCTCCGCGGCGAGCGCAAGGTCGAGGTCCCGGAGAAGCGGCGCAAGGGCAGCCTGAAGAAGCTGGTCGTCAAGGGCGCCCGCGAGCACAACCTCCGCGACGTCGACTTCACGGTGCCGCTTGGGACGTTCACGGCGATCACCGGCGTTTCGGGCAGCGGCAAGTCGACCCTCGTCACCGACGTGCTGTACCGGGCCCTCGCGCGCGAGCTGAATGGGTCACGGGAAGTGGTCGGCGCGTACGACACGCTCAAGGGCGCGGAGCACATCGACAAGATCATCGAGATCGACCAGAGCCCGATCGGCCGGACGCCACGTTCCAACCCGGCCACGTACACCGGCCTGTTCGGCCCGATCCGCGAGCTGTTCGCGGGAGTGCCCGAGGCGCGCGTCCGCGGCTACCTCCCGGGCCGGTTCAGCTTCAACGTCAAGGGCGGTCGCTGCGAGAACTGCAAGGGCGACGGGATCCTGAAGATCGAGATGCAGTTCCTGCCCGACGTGTACGTGACCTGCGAGGTCTGCAAGGGCAAGCGCTACAACCGCGAAGCACTCGAGATTCACTACAAGGGCAAGTCGATCTCCGACGTCCTCGAGATGACGATCGCCGAGGCCAATGACTTCTTCGCCCCGGTCCCGACCGTCCATGCCAAGCTCCAGACGCTCTACGACGTCGGGCTCGGCTACGTCCACCTGGGCCAGCCTGCGACGACCCTGTCGGGCGGCGAGGCGCAGCGAGTCAAGCTCGCCACCGAGCTCTCGAAGCGGGCCACCGGGCGGACGCTGTATGTCCTCGACGAGCCGACGACGGGCCTCCACTTCGCCGACGTGGAGAAGCTGCTCGAGGTCCTCCACCGGCTCGTCGATGGCGGCAACACGGTCCTGGTTATCGAGCACAACCTCGACGTGATCAAGACGGCCGACTGGATCGTCGACCTCGGGCCGGCCGGCGGGGCGCGCGGCGGCCGGATCATCGCTGAGGGGACGCCGGAGAAGGTGGCCGCCACGCCGGGCTCGGCGACGGGCGAGTTCCTTTCCGGCGAGCGCGCGATCGTGGTGCCCGAGCACAGGCGCAAGAGCAGCGGCGAGATCGTCGTCCGCAACGCCCGCCAGCACAACCTCAAAGGCGTCGACGTCGATGTCCCGCTCGGAGTCTTCACCGCAGTCACCGGCGTCTCGGGCTCCGGCAAGTCCACCCTCGTCAACGAGATTCTTTAT
>JACDAH010000506.1 GCA_013695505.1 Chloroflexota bacterium
ACGCCGATGGTGGCGCCCCCGCCGATCGTCGCGCCGCCCGCGCCGCGTTCGGACGACGACCCGGCCGCCGCCCGCGTGCCGCGATGAACCGGCTCGTCGGGCTCGTCGTCTACAACTGGCCCCTGAAGCTTGCCGCGATCGCCCTCGCGACCCTCCTCTACGCCGGCCTCGTCGTGTCGCAGTCGACCTTCGAGCTGCCGTCGCCGGTCACGATCACCCCGATCAACCAGCCCGACAACGCGTTCCTCCTGACCACGCTGCCGCCGGTGACGACGATCCGCTACGTCTCGAGCAGCGACGTGGGCGCACCCGCCACGCCGGCCAGCTTCTCGGCCACGATCGATCTCAGCGGCATCAACCCGGAGTCGGGCGGCCTGACCTACCGGAACGTCGACGTCAAGTCGATCGACCCGCGCTTCCTCGTCGTCGACTGGGAGCCCCGCGCGCTCAACGTCCAGCTCGATCCGCTGAAGTCGTACAAGGTCCCGGTCCGGGTCAACCCCGGGCCCATCCCCGATAACCTCGACGTTCGCCCGGCGGAGCTCAGCGCGTCGACCGTCACCGTATCCGGACCGGATTCGGTGGTGCGGCTCGTCGTCGCCGCCCAGGCCGACGTCCTGATCGATCCGTCCGGGTTGACGGTCGACCGGGATGTCCCCCTCATCCCCGTCGATCAGCTCGGGAACCGGCTCACCCCGGTTCGGGTGGATCCGAGCACCGTCCACGTCACCATCCCGGTCTTCAGCAACGCGAAGCAGAAGACGCTTGCGGTGAACCCGATCGTGACCGGCACGCCCCCGGCAGGCTACGAGGTCGACACGATCACGGTGAACCCGGCAACGGTGTCGGTGGAGGGCGACGCGGATCAGCTCTCGGTCCTCGCCCGCGCCGACACGGACCAGATCTCGATCGGGGCGGCGACCGGGACGATCGACGCGGACGTGGAGCTCGCCCTGCCGGCGGGCGTCCTGCCGATCGGCCCGAAGTCCGTCCACGTGACGATCACGATGAAGGCAGAGATCGGCACGAAGACCTTCCAGGCAGGGGTGCTGCCGGTCGGCGAGCAGCCCTCGCTCAGCTATCAGTATTCGACGCTCAATGTCTACGTCAACGTCGCCGGGCCGTTGGCCGATCTCGACCGCCTCGACCCGAGCGGATTCGTCGTGCCCATCGACGTGACCGGGCTGGGCGTCGGGGTCCACGACATCGTCCCGACGCCGAACCTCCAGGCGGGTCTCCGCCTGGTGCGGCTCCTTCCACCCGCCGTGACGGTGACGATCACCCCCGGGGCCAGCCCCGCCCCGTCGGCGGGCGGCTGAGGTGCCCCGCCTCTTCGGGACCGACGGAATCCGCGGAGTCGCCAACATCGAGCTCAAGCCGACGCTTGCCTACGCGCTCGGCCGGGCCACCGCCCATCACCTCGTCGGAAAGGGCGGTCTGCTCGTGGTCGGCCAGGACACCCGGCGCTCGGGCGACATGTTCGTGGCCGCCATCGCGTCCGGCGCGACGAGCCTCGGGGCCGAGGTCCGGATCGCGGGCTGCGTCCCGACCCCGGCCCTCGCCTATCTCGCGGGCACCGGCGACTTCGCGGCCGGGATCATGGTCTCGGCATCGCACAACCCGGCCGAGGACAACGGCCTCAAGGTGCTCGATTCCCATGGGCTCAAACTCGATGACGGCGTCGAGGAGGAGATCGAGCAGCTCATCTGGCGAACCGAGGAGCTCGGGTCGGTCGGCAATGCCGAGATCGGCAGATCCGTCGTCGACCCGGGGCTCCTCGACCGCTACCGCCAGCACCGCCTCGGTCTGGCCGGCACCATCGACGCCGGCGGCCTGCGGATCGTCCTCGACTGCGCCAACGGCTCCGGCGGCGTCGTCGGGCCGGAGATCCTGGCTGCGACCGGCGCGACCGTCGAGGTGATTCACAACGACCCGGACGGGATCAACATCAACGTCGGATCGGGGGCGACGGCGCCGGCCTCGCTGGCCGCCGCCGTCCGAGAGCGTGGCGCCGACGTCGGGTTCGCCCTCGACGGGGACGCCGACCGGCTGATCGCGGTCGACGCGGCGGGCGAGATCGTCGATGGCGACCAGGTCCTCGGCATCCTGGCCCTCGACCGGATCGAGCGCGGCGTGCTGCCCGAAGGCGCCCTCGTCGTGTCGGTCCTCTCGAATGGCGGCCTCCAGGCCACGATCGAGGCCGCCGGCGGCCAGGTGATCAGGACCCCCGTCGGCGACAAGTACATCCTGGAGGGGATGCAGGTCTCGGGGGCGCATCTCGGCGGCGAGAAGAGCGGCCACGTCATCGTCCTCGAGCACACGACCTCGGGTGACGGGATCGTGACCGGGCTCGAGGTGCTTCGCGTGATGACCCGCGCCGGCCGAGGCCTCGCCGAGCTCGCCGAACGGATCCCGATGCTCCCCCAGCAGCAGCGTGCGGTGAAGGCCCGCCACAAGGATCAGTGGGAGGGCGATCCGGCCATCCAGCGGGCGATCCGCGACGCCGAGGCCCGGCTTGGAAACGCCGGCCGGGTGCTCGTCCGACCGTCCGGCACCGAGCCTGCGCTGCGGGTCATGGTCGAAGGCCCCGATGCCGATCTCGTCAGCGAGCTCGCCGACGCGATTTCGGCCCTCGCGAGCGAGCGACTAAACTGAGCGCCGGCGCCGGGGCGGCGCCACGCCCGAACCAGGCCCGACGGTCGCTGCCGCGGGACGCGGAGGAGACAGCGACATGTGCGGAATCGTCGGCTACACGGGACCCCGCGAAGCGGGCCCGATCCTGATCGAGGGCCTCCAGCGGCTCGAGTATCGCGGCTACGACTCGGCCGGGATCGCGCTCGTCGACGAGGACGGCGATTTGTTCGTCGAGAAGAAGGCCGGCAAGCTCGCCAACCTCCAGACGGCCATCGCCGACCGGACGCCACATGCCGCGATCGGCCTCGCCCACACCCGCTGGGCGACCCATGGCCGGCCGAACGACCTCAACGCCCACCCCCATCAGGACTGCACCGGCGACATCACCGTGATCCACAACGGGATCATCGAGAACTTCTCCGAGCTCCGCGACGGCCTCGAGGCGCGCGGCCACGCCCTGACGTCCGAGACCGACACCGAGGCGATCGCCCACCTCGTCGAGGAGGCCTACACGGGCGATCTCGCCGACGCGGTGCGCGCGACCCTCCGCCAGCTCGACGGCGCCTACGCCCTCGTCGTCATGCACAAGCGCGAGATCAGCCGCCTCGTCGGTGCCCGCCAGGACGTGCCCCTCGTCGTCGGGCGCCACGGCGAGGAGAGCTTCATCGCGAGCGACGTCGCGGCCATCCTGGCCCACACCAACCGGATCATGTTCCTCGAGGAGGGCGATGTCGCCGATGTCCGCCCGACCGGCGTCGTGATCACGAACGTCGACGGCGTGGAGCAGGACCGCGCGGAGACGCTGATCGACTGGACGCCCGAGGCGGCCGAGAAGGGCGGCTTCGACCACTTCATGCTCAAGGAGATCCACGAGCAGCCCGAGGCCCTCCGCCAGTGCATCGCGGGCCGGGCGACCCGCGACGGGCACATCCGGCTGGTCGAGATCGACGGGCTCGCCGAGCAGCTCCGGGCGGCCACCCGGGTCGAGCTCGTTGCCTGCGGGTCGGCCTACTATGCGGCCCTCGTCGGGGCGGCCGCCATCGAGGAATGGACCGGACTTCCGGCCCGGGCCACGGTCGGCTCCGAGTTCCGCTACAGCCCGCCGCCGCTCGACGGCAAGACGCTTGTGATCGCGGTCACCCAGTCCGGCGAGACCGCCGACACGATCGCCCCGACCCGCCACGCCCGCGAGCGCGGCTGCCCGATCGTGGCCGTGACGAACACCGTCGGCTCGGCGATCACCCGCGAGGCCGACGCGGTCGTCTTCCTCCAGGCCGGCCCCGAGATCGCGGTCGCCGCGTCCAAGACGTTCACGACCCAGGTCACGACGCTGGTCATCCTCGCGGCCGCGATCGCCCGCATCCGGGACACATTCGACGAGGCGGCCGAGCGCGAGCTTGCCGACGCTCTCCACGCCCTGCCGGCGGCCGCCCAGCGGGCGATCGACGAGACGGCCCCGGGCGCCCCCGCGATCGCCCGGCGTTACGTGAACTCGCGCGGCTTCATGTTCGTCGGCCGTGGCTACGGGATGCCGACCGCGCTCGAGGGCGCCCTGAAGCTCAAGGAGGTCAGCTACGTCCACGCCGAGGGCTATGCGGCCGGCGAGCTCAAGCACGGCCCCATCTCGCTGCTCGACGCCGAGTACCCGCTCGTCGCGGTGGCAACCCGCTCGCGGGTCTACGACAAGCTGATCAGCAACGTCATGGAGGGCCGGGCGCGCGACGCCCGCGTGCTCGCGGTCGCGACCGAGGGTGACGAGCAGATCGGGCGCTATGCCGACGATGTCTGGTATGTGCCCGCGACCCACGAGGTGCTGAGTCCGGTCATCGGGATCATCCCGCTCCAGCTCTTCGCCTATCACGTGGCCGTCGCTCGCGGCACTGACGTCGACCAGCCGCGGAACCTCGCGAAGTCGGTCACGGTCGAGTAGCGGTTCGTGGCCGTGCCGTCCGAGTCCGCTCCGGCGCCCGTCGCGTCCGTCGCGGGCGCACTCGGTGGCGCCGTACCTGCCGGAACCACGGAGCTCGGCATCGACATCATCAAGGTCGACCGGATCCGGGCCTCGATCGAACGCTTCGGCGAGCGCTTCTCGAAGCGCGTCCTGACGCCCGGCGAGCAGCGCTACGTCCGCATGCGGCCCGAGACGTTCGCTGGCCGGTGGGCCGCGAAGGAGGCCGTGAGCAAGGTCCTCGGCCTCGGTGTCCGGGGCATCGGCTGGAAGGACATCGAGATCGATCGACTGCCGACCGGCCAGCCATCGGTCCGGCTCCACGGCCGCGCGGCGGCCCGTGCCGAGCAGCTTGGCATGGAACGGGTCGCGGTTTCGATCAGCCACGAGTCGGACTACGCGGTCGCGATCGCGTTCGGGGTGCGGACGACGGGCGGGCGCTACGTCTTCCCGCTCGACATCGACGATCGGCTCGACGACCGCGAGAAGCGTCTCCTGGGCCGGATGGAGCGGCTGCGTGAGCTCCACGAGGCGAATGCCGCTCTCGACCCCGGGACGAGCGGGGACAGCGAGCCGCGTGTGACCGCGGCGATCCCGAACCCCGAGGACCGGTCGTGACCGGCCGCGGACAGCTCGGCTTCACACGCGTCGACGTTCCGGGCACGGACGGCGCGCAGGCGAAGCAGCCGCCGATCGAGGGCGCCCAGCTCCTCGACGACGAGATCGCATCGAGCCTGCTCCCGGAGCGTGACAAGCGCGGTCACAAGGGCGCGTTCGGCAAGCTGCTGGTCCTCGCCGGGTCGCTCGACTATGCCGGCGCAGCCCTCCTGGTCTGCCGCGCCGCGGGCCGGGCCGGCGCCGGACTCGTCACCCTGGCCGTTCCCGAGTCGCTCCAGCCGCTGTTCGCGGCGAAGGTGATCGAGGCCACGACGATGGCCCTTCCGGAGGACGATGTCGAGGAGATCGACCCCGAGCCGGCCCTCGCCCGGATCCTCGACCACGAGCACGACGCGATCGTCGTCGGGCCCGGGCTGCGGCCGGGACTCGCGACCGCCGAGCTCGTCCGGATGCTGCTCGCGACCGGCGAGGATGCCGGGGCCGCGCCGATCCTGCTCGACGCCGAGGCGCTCCGCTCGCTGGCCACGATGGAGGGCTGGTGGGACGGCGACCGCCGGCCGAGCGTTCTGACGCCGCATGCCGGCGAGTTCGCCCGCCTTCGGGCCGGCAGCGGC
>JACDAH010000513.1 GCA_013695505.1 Chloroflexota bacterium
GCGCCGATGCTCGCGGCCCTCGCCCGGCTCGCTTCCGGGCGTCGGGAGCGCCTCGGGGTCGCGAAGCTGGGTCGAAAGCGCGGCGCGGGCAAGCTCGATGCCAGTGGCTCGCCGGCGGCTCGCCGGAAGGCGTTCCTCCAGGTGTCGATGGAGCAGAACATGGGCTGCGCGGTCGGGGCGTGCCTCGGCTGCGTGATCCTGGGCACGAACGGCCAGCCGCAGCGGGTCTGCCGCGAGGGCCCCGTGTTCGCGGCGGACGAAGTCGCGTGGGACTCGGGCTGGTGACGGCCCTTTCGCCCCCCGCACTCGCCCGCCGGCCGGAGCGCGTCGCCGCGGATCCTCGACCATGGGAGCCCCGGCCATGAAGGCGAAGCGGCGGGTCACGACCTCCCCGGACGTACGTCGGGGCGGGTTCCAGCGCGGACCGACGCCCCGACGCAAGCAATCCGCGGCGGGCAGCTTGCCTACGGCGCCCACCCGGCCGGCCCCCCGACCGGCGGCCATGCCGGCGCGGATCGAGGCAGGGCCGGAACGTCGCGCTCCCACCATCGAGGTCGATTTGACTGTCGACCTCGGACGCGGGTTGCTCCTGCCAAATCCGATCCTCGTGGCGTCGGGGACGTTCGGCTACGGGACCGAGTATGGCGACGTCGTCGAGGTCGACCGGCTCGGCGCGATCTGCTGCAAGGGCACGACCCTCAAGCCGCGGATCGGCAACATCACGCCACGCGTGACGGAGACGCCGGGCGGGATGCTCAACTCGATCGGCCTCCAGAATCCGGGCGTCGACGCCGTGATCGAGAAGTATGCCGAGACCTGGGTCGGCTGGAAGACCCCGGTCATCGTCAACGTCGCCGGCGAGTCGGTCGCCGACTACGTCGAGGTCGTCCGTCGCCTCGACGGCGTCCCGGGCGTCGCCGGCATCGAGCTCAACATCTCGTGCCCCAACGTCGGGCGGGGCGGGCTCCAGTTCGCCATCGACGCTGGCGCGGCGGGCGAGGTCACGGCCGCGGTTCGCCGGGCGACCGACCTGCCGCTCCTCGTCAAGCTTTCGCCGAATGTCGCCGACGTCCGGCCGATCGCCCGCGCGATCGCCGATGCCGGCGCCGACGCCCTGACTGCGATCAACACCCTGTCGGGGATCGCGCTGTCGCCGTCGCGGACGAAGCCGCTGCTCGGAAACATCTACGGCGGCCTGTCGGGGCCGGCGATCAAGCCGATCGCGCTCCGCGTCGTCTACGAGGTCAGCCAGATCGTCGCCATTCCGGTCGTCGCGATCGGTGGCGTCACGGAGCTTTCGGACGTGCTCGACTTCCTGGCTGTGGGCGCGGTCGCGGTCCAGGTCGGAACGGCGATCTTCGCCGACCCGTCGATCCCCGTTCGGCTTGTCGACGAGCTCACAGCGGTATGCCGGGCGCGCGGCCTCGGCACATACGCTGGCCTGATCGGGACCGCCCTGCCGCCCAAACCCGGTGCGCCTTCGTCCAAGGGTGTGGAATACCGCCCTTGACGCCGGGGGACACTCGAGGTGCACATGGTATGGTATGTGCATGTTCTCGGAACGAACCCAGGTGCTGCTCTCCCCGGACCAAGTCGCGCGCCTCAAGCGGATTGCCGCACGGGAGGGCCGGTCGGTCGGCGCGGTGATCCGCGACGCTGTCGATTCTTATGTCGATCCGGGCAGCGACTCCCGCCACGAGGCGATTCAGGCTCTGATGAAGATGAACGCCCCGGTGGATGACTGGGAGGTCATGAAGGCGCAAATCCTGCGCAGCCAGCTCGGCGACTGGTGACGGTCTTCGTGGACACAGCGGTGATCATGTACGCCGGCGGCGGCCAGCACCCCATGCGGGCGCCCTGCACCCGGATCATGGACGCGATCGACTCGGGCGGTCTCGAGGCGGTGATTTCGGCGGAGGTCGTTCAGGAGATCGTTCACCGCTTCCTATCGATCCGGCAGCCGGACGTCGCGGTGGCGATGGCCAGTGTCGCACTCAGCTTGTTCGCGCCGGTCCTGCCGATCACCCATGCCCTGATGCGCCGCGTGCCGGATCTGGCCAAGCGATATCCAGGGCTCGACGCTCGCGATCTGGTGCACATCGCGACGTGCATCCACGAGGGCATCACGGAGATCATCAGCCCGGATCGAGGATTCGATCGGGTGCGGGAGCTGCGCCGGATCGCGCCGGAGGACTTCGAAGCGCCGAGCTGAGCCTGTTCGCCAAAAAATCGATCGAACCGCGAGCCGGCCGCCCGACTCTGGACTCACGACAGGTCGCTCGGGATCCGGCCCAACATGGCGTGCCTGCCGGCGGGCCAGGAGTGCGGATGAGCGGCCGGCCCGGAGTGTTCTGAGGGGCGACACACCTGTTCATCCTGGCCTCCCGGCTAGACTTCGACGCGATGACCACGATCAAGCCTGCCGTCGAGATTGCCGCACGCGCCGCCGTCGCCCAGCGGACCGAAGAGCTGTTTCGATCCTCGGGCGCGCTCCGCGAAGGACACTTCCAGCTCAAGAGTGGCCGCCATGGCGACGCCTACGTCGAGAAGTTCGCGGTCCTGTCCGACCCAGCCGCGACCAGCGAGTTGTGCGAGTTCTGGGCAGCGGCCTTCGGTGACGACGAGGATGGTGAGGACACCCGCGTCGATCTCGTGGCGGGGCCAACCACCGGCGGCGTGATCCTTGCCTTCGAGACCGGGCGCCAGCTCGGAGTGAAAGCGATCTTCGCGGAAGAGGTCCGTGACGCCGACGGCTCGACGCGACGCGAGTTCCGGCGGGGCTTCCGGATCGAGCCCGGCGAGCGAGTGCTTCTCGTCGACGACATCCTCACGACCGGCGGCTCGCTTCTGGCGATGCTGCCCGCGATCGAGGAGATGGGTGGCGAGATTGCGGAGTGCGTCGTCCTCGTCGATCGCAGTGGCGGCGGGACGAACACCCTCACCTCTCCGATGACCGGCCGGGTCTATCCGCTCCGCTCGCTCTGGCGCCTGGACCTGCCGACATACGAGCCGGGCGCCACGACTTGCCCGCAGTGCGCCGCCGGCGCTCCGCTCCACACGCCGGGGAGCAGCGGGACCGGCGCGTGACGCAGCAGGATCCGGCGGGCGGGCGGACCCCGGCGCGCGGGCCGGTTCCAACGGCCGGGCCGGCCACAACTTTATCGGTCCCGTCCGGTTCGCGCCGCGTTCCCGTCCTGATCGCGATCGGGGCCGCCCTCATCGGGGCCGCCCTCATCGTGGCCGTCGCCGCTGGGTCAATGGTCCTCGGCGGGCCGGTCCGTCACGTCGAGACCGGGATCGTGGTTGCCGTCCAGGCGACGAGCCTTAGCTCCGTCCAGGGATTCTCGATCCAGACGACCGACGGCCGTACGGTCGACTTCCGCGTCGGCTCGATCGAGAACGCGGCGACCTTCCCGACCGGCCACCTGGCCGAGCACAAGGTCGGCCTCGTCCCGGTCCGGGTGACGTTCATCGACCAGAACGGGAGTCACCTGGCGGTCCGGATCGAGGACGCACCCTAGCCCTCGGGCGGGGCTAAATTGGCGCGCCGCCAAACTCGTCGCTCGCCGCCAAACTTGTCGCGCGGCGGCGGGCGTGCCCGGCCGTTCAGCCGGGCGTCTCCACGGCCTTGATCGCGGCCTCGATCTCGTCGGCGGAGAAGACCAGTTCGAACGAGGCGCCGACCTTGCCATCGGCGCCGATAACGAAGATGTACGGCTCGCTCTGGAGCTTGAAGGCCAGCGTGGCCTCGACTGGGGTCAGATCCTGGCCCGTCATCACCGGCCGCAGCCCGCCGTTCTCGAATGCGAGCTGGTACGGCTCGACATTGATGATCGTCAGCTCGGGGTGCGCGGCCGCGACGGGCTTGAGCCGGTCGAGCGTCGGGCCGCAGGTGGCCGACTGGCAGAATTTCGGCGTCGCGAAGATCAACACGAACGGCTTCTTCGCGGCGAGGGCGTCGGCCTCCGAGGTCTCGTAGAAGCGCCTGATCGGCGTGGCGTCGGACGAGACTTTCGAGACATCGCCGCCGAAATCGGCGATCGTCGGCGTCTTCACCGACGGAGCCGGGTCGCCCGGGGAGATGACCTCGACCCGGTCGCGGACGTCGAAACCGAACGTCGTCGTCTCGGCTGTCGCGCCCGGCGCTCTCGTCGTGAAGTCGGCCGTCCATTGGCCGGCCGATGGGAAGGTGGCGTGACCGACGTAGACCCCGTTGACGCCTTCGATCGCCCAGATGAAGGATTGGGGGGCGGGGGCGATCGTCTCGCCTTTAGGGCCCCTGTAGCCGATCGAGAGGCTGCGGTCCGGTGCCGCGACCTGCTTCTGTCCGCTCGAGTCGGTCAGGGTGAAGACGATCCGGTTGTCGCCGACGCGGAAGGCGCTGGTGATCGGGATCGGGAGGATCGTTGCCTTGGCCGCGCCCCTTGGGGCGCTCGACCGCGTCGGGTCGGGCTGCAGTCCGCAGGCGCTCGCGACGACGGCCAGGGTGACGAGGGCGGCGAGGGACGCGCCCCGGAATCTGGTGGTCATGGCACACAGCCTAGGTCGCGCGGCTCAACGGCGCATTTGATGGGACGGCGCGCGGCGGACGCGGCGGACGCGGCGGACGCGGCGGACACGGCGGCGCCAGGTGCTCCGGCGTGCGGGCCGGCGGATCAGGGTGCCGTCTCGTTTCCGGTAGCCGCATATTCGTGGGGCGGGCGCGATGGGCGCGATCGGGCGCCAGCGGGCGTGATCGAGGTGCGGACGGTGCACCGCAGTGCCCACGCTAGAATGGCGATCGTTCACGGCGGCCCGTTCCGTCGCGAGGCGCCCCCGATCGTCGTCCGAGGAGGACCGTGACCCGCTTCCAGAAGCTCGCCGCGACGACCCTCGTGACGACGCTCCTGCTGGTCACGCTCGGGGTCATCGTCCGCGTCACCGCATCCGGCACGGCCTGCCCCACGTGGCCAGGTTGTTTTCCGGGCCAATTCCTGCCGACGCTGTCCGACGGCTCCCAGGTCTGGCTCGAGTGGGCCCACCGGACCGTGGCGGTGATCATCGGCTTCGAGGTCCTGGGGCTCGCGATCCTCGCCGTCGTCGACCATCGCGACCGGCGGACGCTCGTCGGCGCGACCATCGGTGCTGTCCTCCTCGTCGGCTTCCAGGCCTGGCTCGGCAGGGAGACGGTCCGGCTCGGCAATTCCGGCGAGTCCGTCACCGCTCATCTGGCGGCGGCGATGACCCTCGTCGCCCTGCTCGTCTGGATCCTCGCCCGCTCGCTCTATCCCTCGCGTCTGACCGGCGGCGGCAGCCAGCGGTTCACGCTCGTGGCCGCGTTCGGTGCGGCGAGCGTCTTCGCCCTGCTCCTGTTCGGGTCGCACGTGACCGCGACCTCGCAGTGGTACGTCTTCCCGGACTGGCCGTTGATGGGCGGCACGGCGTTCCCAGCCCTCACCGACGCAAACTCCGCGCAGGTCCTCCACCGCTGGATCGCGGTGATCGTCGGGCTGATCGTCGCGGCCGTCTTCGTTGCCGCCGTGCGGCTCCAGCAACGGACCCGGCCGATCGTCCGGCTCGCCGTGATCGCCGCTCTCCTGTTCCCGATCCAGGCGGTCATCGGCGGGCTCCAGATCCTGACCGGTCTGTCGGGTTGGACGCAGACGCTGCACCTCGCCCTCGGGGCGCTCATCTGGGCGCTCCTCGTCGCGCTCGTGTCGATCTCGTATCTGCAGAACCGGGTGGCGGCGCGGCAGCCGGCGGCAGGGAGCGGTGATCCGGCGACCGGCAGCGGCCGCGCCGATGAGGCCATCCCGTTGCGAACCCGCACGGACACCGTTCGCGCGTACATCGCGCTGACGAAGCCGCGGATCATCGAGCTGCTCCTCGTGACGACCGTGCCGGCGATGATCCTCGCCACCCGCCAGGTGCCCGGGATCCAGCTCGGCCACTGGCTCTGGCTGACGGTCTGGACGCTCGTCGGTGGGACTCTCGCGGCAGGCAGCGCGAACGCGATCAACTGCTATCTCGATCGGGACATCGACCTGCTGATGGCCCGCACCCGGCGGCGCCCGCTGCCGGCCCACGAGGTCGACCCGGAGCGGGCGGTCGTGTTCGGGCTTGCGCTTGGCGTCATTGCTTTCGCCGTGCTCGCGTTCTTCGTCAACCTGCTCGCAGCGTTCCTCGGGCTGCTGGCGATCGCGTTCTATGTCGTCGTCTACACGATGATGCTGAAACGCTCGACGCCGCAGAACATCGTCATCGGCGGTGCCGCCGGCGCGCTTCCTCCGGTCATCGGCTGGGCGGCCGTCACGGGCAACGTCGGGGTGCCAGCCCTGATGTTGTTCGCGCTCGTCTTCTACTGGACGCCGCCCCACTTCTGGGCCCTGTCACTGCGGATCCGCAAGGACTACGCCGCCGCCGGCGTGCCGATGCTGCCGGTCGTCCGGGGCATCCCCGAGACGACCCGCCAGATCGGGCTGTACACGATCCTGATGGTCGCGATCTCGCTGATCCTGTTCGCGGTCGCCCGGATGGGCCCGGTCTACCTCATGGCTGCGGTCGTGCTCGGGGCGCTGTTCCTGCGCCAGGCCTACGGGCTGTGGCGGCGCGGCGACTCGGAGGAGGAGTCAACAGCCGGTGCGATCCGCCTGTACAAGTACTCGATCTCGTATCTGACGCTCCTCTTTGCGGCGATCGCGCTCGACACGCTGGTGCTGTCGGCCGTCGGCTAGGGGCAGCGGCCATCAGAGACGGGCGTCGCGCCGCGATCGGATGGTGAGTCGCCGCATGCGCGGCCCAGCGGCGAACCTGCAACGCCGCCGCGAGCCTCTGGCGCCCATCCCTGCCGGTGCCCAACCGGTTCGCCTGCCACACTCCCCCCATGGACCTCCATTTCCTCGGCGGTGCCACCACCGTCACCGGCTCGCAGTTCCTGCTCGAGCCCGGCCGAGCCCGCGTCCTGATCGACTGCGGGATGTTCCAGGGCAGCCCCAATGAGGCGATGCGCAATCGTGTGCCGTTCGCCTTCGATCCGGCGACCCTTGACGTCATGCTCCTGACCCATGCCCATCTCGACCATTGCGGACTGATCCCGCATCTCGTCAACGAGGGCTACCGCGGGCGGGTGATCGCGACGGCGGGCACGTGTGAGCTGGCCGAGCTGGTGCTCCTCGATTCGGGCAAGCTCCAGCAGGAGTTCGCCAAGCGCGAGGCACGCTGGGAGAAGAAGCACCCCGACGAAGCGGTCGCGGACGATCGCAAGGAACAGGACCAGTACCAGGCGGCCGTGGACCTCGCCGCCGGGAAGATCGCCGCGCCGCCGGTCCACGAGAATGTCGACGACAATCCGCCGCCGCTGGCACCCCAGGCG
>JACDAH010000518.1 GCA_013695505.1 Chloroflexota bacterium
GCGCCAACCTGTGCGGCCCGGCCCGGCTCCGCCTGGCCTGCCGGCGCCGACCTCCGCTGACCCGGCCCCGTCCACTTTCGCCGAATGCTTGCCAGGCGAGCGTTAGCCGCCCGAATCGGCGGCCGCGGCGGAAATCCACGCCAGAATCAGCCGCGGGCAGCTAACTCTCATCGCAGATGACGCCGTCGGCTGCGCTAATGCGCGCCCGGCGGGCGCATGGCAGCTTCGGGAGTCGCGCGTGGCGGCGCATCGCAGGTTCGGGGTCGCGCCTGGCGGCGCCTGGCAGGTTCGGGATAGCGCCTGTGGCGGCGCATGGCAGGTTCGGTTTACCGCCGCCGCCCAAGACCAGGTCAGCTGCCGGAACGCTAGCCCTTCGGCTCGACGACGATCGTGACCTCGGGCGAGAGCCCGCCGTAGACCTTGATCGCGACCTTGTAGGTTCCGAGCGACTTCAGCGGCTCGTCCAGCTCGACCTTGTGGCGGTCGACCTCGATCCCGCGCCGGGCAAGGGCGTCGGCGATGTCCTTCGAGGTGATCGAGCCAAAGAGCTTGCCGCCCTCACCGACCTTGACGCCCATCGTGAGCGTCGTCGAGGCGATCCGGGTGGCCGCGATCTCGGCGTCGGCTCGCTCGCGGACGCGCTTGTCCTCGCGGCTGGCGATGTCGTGCTGCCACGCCCGATAGGCCCCGCCCGCGGCAGGAACCGCGACCCGATTCGGGATGAGGAAATTCGTGGCGTAGCCGTCAGCCACCTGCTTCATCTCGCCACTCTTGCCGAGCTTGTCGACGTCCTTGGTCAGGATGACCTTCACGCGGTTCGTTCCTCCTTGTTGACCCAGTCGCGGACCTTCGGGCCCACGCCCGACTGCTGGATGGCGGCCGCGGCCTGGCCGAGCAGGTCCGGGATCCGCTGGATCGTCTTGCGGACCGGGCCCGGCGTCAACCGCCGGATCCGGGCGATGTCCTGGTCGAACGCGACCCGATCGATGTCGAGGTCGGCGAGCTTCTCGTCGAGGAGCTCCTGTGGGACGCCGTCGAGGAAGAGATCGACGGCGAGGACGACGACGACGAGATCGTCGAGCTGGCCGAGGACCGGGATGTCGTCGGGGATCAGGTCGCGCCCGACGACCAGGTAGCCCGCCGCGCCAGCGAGGAGCGCCTTCCGGGAGCCAGGCGTCCGCTCGTCGACGAGCAACGCAAGCATGAGGCGCGCGTACAGCGGCGCCCGGCTCGCAAGTGGCATGAACGCCATCAGCCCGAGCGCCCGCCCGAGCGTGCTCGACCGCCGACTGTTGCCCTGGTTGCCCTTCGTTTCGCGCGCCATGCGATCCCTTCTCCGTCGTCGGTGCCGTCGCGCGCACGCGCGGCGGAGCCCCGGGGATCGGGAGTCTATCAGCACCGCGTCACTGCGCCTTTCATGCCATCTGATCACCATCAAGTCAACAGGAGTGGTCTCAGCCCGCCCAGGGACCAGTATCAGCTGCGGGCGGCTGAATCGGGGCGGCAACGCCTCCGTGGCGATCACCTGACAGGTCCGCGCCTGCGATGTCACAGACAACGGGCGTGTCTCCTTGACATCGAACGTCCGTTCGGTATCATGGCCGGACAAGGAGGCGCCGGTGACCAAGCACGATGCGGACCGCAAGGTCAGGATCCTGGATTACATCGCAGCGACACTGCGAGCCCGGGGGTTCCCGCCGTCGGTCCGTGAGATCGCGAAGGCGGTCGGGCTCGCCTCTACGTCAGCGGTCCACCATCACCTCCAGATCCTCGAGCGGGACGGCTACCTCGAGCGTGGTGCGGCCCAATCGCGGGCGATCCGACTGACCCCGTTCGCGGCGATGCGCCTTGGCTTGGCGGCGGAGCTCGTGCCTCAGTCGGTGACGATGGAAGCCCACGTCCTCCCGGTGATCGGCGAGGTCGCCGCCGGCGGACCGATCGAAGCCTACGCCGATGCGTCGGAGACGATCGGGATCCCGGAAATGCTTGCGCCGTCCGGCGATGCGTACGTGCTGAAGGTCCGTGGCGACTCGATGATCGAGGCCCACATCGCCGATGGCGACTTCGTCCTGATTCGGCCGCAGAACACGGCCCGCAATGGCGACATCGTCGTCGCTCAGGTCGAGGAGAACGCGGTCACCCTCAAGCGCTTCTTCAAGGAGAAGGACCGGATCCGTCTCCAGCCGGCCAACCCGGACTATCCGCCGCAGTTCTACGACGACGTCCGGATCCAGGGGAAGCTCATCGGGGTCATCCGCCGCCTCGACTGAGCGGAGGGTCTCGCGGGCGCACCCCAGCATTGCGCCTGCGAGCCCGCACTGCAGCACCATGGGGCGCTCCCGTGGTCGTCGGCGCCCTGCGCTGAGACCACCGGCTACTTCAGGAGCTTCATCCACACGTTTTCCACACTGGGCAGTGCGGATCGGGCACTTCGTGGACGGAGTCTGGGGATAACGCCCTACCGGCCGATGGCCGGCGGCCATGACACTGAAGGTGTCACAGCCTGACGCAATTGTTCGAGGTGCCCGTGATCGATCGTTTGCCGCCCCAGAGTCTCGAGGCCGAGCAATCGGTCCTCGGCGCGATCCTCATCGACCGTGATGCGGTCGTCGAGGTGGCGGAGTTCCTCCGGCCGGCGGACTTCTATCGCCAGGCGAACGGGAAGATCTTCGAGGCGGTCCTCGAGCTGTTCGAACGTCGCGAGCCGATCGACATCGTGACCGTCTCGGAGGCGCTCGAACGGAGCAACGAGCTCGAGGGAGTCGGCGGTCGGGCGTACCTCTCGAGCCTCTCGAATTCGACGCCGACGGCCGTTCATGCCGTCCAGTACGCCCGGATCGTCGAGCGCAAGGCGGTCCTCCGGAACCTGATCGGCGCTGCGGGAAGGATCGCAGGGATCGGCTACGAGGATTCCCCTGAGATCCAGGAATCGATCGACCGTGCCGAGGCCGAACTGTTCGCTGTCAGCCAGAAGCGCGTCGATTCCGGCTTCCAGCAGCTCAATTCCCTTCTCCATCAAGCCTATGACCGCCTGGACTATCTCCACGCCCATCGTGGAGAGATGAGTGGTGTCCGGACGGGCTTCATCGATCTCGACGGCCTCACCACCGGACTTCAGAAGAGCGACCTGGTCATCCTGGCGGCGCGGCCCAGCGTCGGCAAAACCAGCTTCGCGCTGAATATCGCCGAACATGCAGCGGTGAAGGAGAAGAAGGTCGTTGGCGTATTCAGCCTCGAGATGAGCAAGGAGCAGCTCGTGCTCCGACTGCTCTCGTCGGTTGCGAACATCGACAGCCAGCGCCTGCGCACTGGATTTCTGGAGGAGCTGGACTTCGCGCGAATCGCCCCGGCCATGAATGCGCTCTCCGAGGCATCGATCTACATCGACGACACGCCGAGCATCAGCACGATGGAGCTCCGAACCAAGGCCCGTCGATTGCATGCCGAGGCCGGACTGGACCTGGTCATCGTCGACTATCTCCAACTCATGCAGGCAGGCACGACCAGTCGCGACGCCAATCGCGTGCAAGAGGTTTCGGAGATCTCACGCGGACTCAAGGCCCTCGCCCGCGAGCTCAGCGTTCCGGTGGTCGCACTGTCTCAGCTCAGTCGGCAGCCGGAGATGCGGAACGAGAACGAACCGAGACTGTCTGATCTGAGGGAGTCGGGCGCGATCGAGCAGGATGCCGATCTCGTCATGTTCCTGTACCGCGACAAGGAGCGGCCCGCCGACGAGGCCGACAGTGATGGCGAGGTCATTCACCTCAAACTCGCAAAGCACCGGAACGGACCCACGGGCAGCGTTGACCTTTGGTTCAAGAAGAGCCAGACGCGGTTCGTCTCGTACGCCGGCGAACGATTCGCAAACGCCGGCTAGGTATCCAATGGCGGTAGGCGGTGCCTCCGCACCTAGCCCTCGTACTCGAACCCGATCTTGACCTCAACACGGTATTCGACGATCTCGCCGTCGCGGACCTCGGCCGTCGATTTCACGACCTCGACGGTCTGGATGTTGCGGACCGTCTTCGACGCCGTCTCGACGGCACGGCGGGCCGCGTCACTCCACGATTGGGGGCTCCGCCCAACCATCTCCCGGATGATGATGACGCCCATGAGCTCGATGTCCTCCTGTGTGCACGTGGCGAGAGTCTAGTCGTCGGATTCCAAGAGGCCGGTCCCCTCAGACCGGCCTCCTGGTGCCTGGTGATGCATTCGATTGTGCGCTGGGCGAACGACTCAGACGATGGCAGTGACCGGGCCGGATTCTGCCCGGACCTTGTCGAAGCAGGTGCTGCAGTACACGGGCCGGTCGTTGCGGGGTGCGAACGGGACCATCGCCTGGCCACCGCAGCTGCCGCAGATGGCTGCATGGAATTCGCGCGGTGCTCCGACCGTCCGCGCGCGCTTGGCGACGGCCCGACATGCCGGACATCGCTGGGGGTCGTTGAGCAGGCCCTTGCTGGCGAAGAAGGTCTGCTCACCACTGGAGAACGTGAACTCACCCGCACAGTCGCGGCAGGTGAGGGTCCGGTCCTGGAACACGCTGGCCCGTTCCTCCTGTTAGGCGCGGTCGCCCCGGCTTGCGTCGCGGCCCCGCGCCGAGTCAGTCGATCCGGCGGCGCCGACAGGAGGCGCACCGACGGGTCAAACCGGGCTCGGTCCCGGAACTCATGTGGGGCACAATAACCGCCCCGTCAAGCGGCAAACGGCCGTGAACTCGCACGGCGTCGACCGATTCCCGACGACATTCGCAGTCCCATGCGTAATCGACCCCACGACCCCGGTTCTCCGAGATCGCCCCCGGTTCCCCGGTTCGCTGGTTCCGGCCTCGTGCGAACCCACAGAAAACGATCCGGGAACCTCGCGGGGAGCCGCGGCGTCGGGGCGCCATGCCAACTCCAACGCGGCGCATGCGCGCCACCCGTCGATCGATCGCGCTTCTTTCCGTCACGCTCGCGATCTCAGCGTGCTCCGGTACCGCCTCGACGCAAGCGCCCAGCGGCTCGCCCGGATCGTCCGGCCAGACATCGGGCGCGAGCGTTCCACCAAGCGCCGACCCCGCGGTCGGCGCAATCGACCACAAGACCGGCGCCGCCGATGTGCTCCTGCGGATCGAGCAGGGCGGCGGCTTCGTCGCGATGGAGTTCCGTGCCACCCAGGCGCCCGCCTTCACCCTCTATGGCAACGGCGTGATCGTCTTCCAGCAGACCGTGACGACCTTCCCCGCGCCGGACGCGAATGGCGTCATTCGAGGCGTCCCTTGGCGGATCGGCTCGCTCGACGAGACCCAGGTCCAGGATCTCCTCGAGTTCGCACTCGGGAGCGGTGGTCTGGGCGCGGCCCGCGATACCTACATGGCCAACGGCATCGCCGACGCACCGGACACGATCTTCACGATCCATGCCGGCGGCGTCGACAAGACCGTCGTCGTCAATGCCCTCGCGGAGGAGGTCCAGCCCGGGCCCGATGGCCTCGCCCGCTCGGCCTTCTCCAAGCTCGCCAAGCGCCTGCAGAACTTCGATCAGGGCGGGTCCATCCCGTCCGACGTCTACAGGGCCGATCGGTACCGGGGAGTCCTGATCGAGCGCGAGGTCCAGCCCGGCATCGTCACGACCGCGTGGCCGTGGGCCGGCCTCCAGCCGACGGACTTCAAGGAGCCCGCGAATGACGGCACCTCGCCGGCGTTTCCATATCGGTCGCTGACGACCGACGAGATTGCGGAGCTGAAGCTGGCCGACATCGAGGGCGGCGTCCAGGGCATCACCCTCAAAGCACCGAACGGCAAGCTCTACTCGTTCATCCTGCGGCCGCTCCTGATTGACGAAACGCAATAGCCGGCGGCGCGCGAAGCGCTATGACACACGGCAAGGCTCGGGCCAAGTCGGGGAGCACTCCCAGATAAGCGGCCGGTGAGCCCCGATTGCCACCATGGGCCGATGCCCGACCAGCCCAGACTCCGCCTCATTGACAGTCGCCGATCCGCGTCCGTATCGTTCGCGCCGCCCGATCCGGTCAAGCCCGGTGCACATGGCCGGAAACCCCATCGTGCGCCGATCGCCGTCGGCCCGGGGCGCGTGGAGAACGCGGCGCCCAATCGCGTCGGTGCCGAGCCAAGGGGCGGCGTGACCTACCCGATCCAGCCCGGCAAGATCCAGGTACCCGCCCTGCGTGAGGAAACGCTGGCACGGACGCGCCTGCTTGACTGGCTGCACGTCAAGATCCACAGCCGGGTCGTCTTCGTGATCGCCGACGCCGGATATGGCAAGACCACGCTCCTCGCCGACTTCTCCCGGCGGACGCGGCTGCGGACGATCTGGTATCGCCTGGACGAGGACGATCGCGACTGGGTCGGCTTCCTCGCCCACCTCGTCTCGGCCGGCCGCGAGTACGACGCAGAGTTCGCGCCCAGGACCGCTGCGATCCTCCGATCGCTCGAATCGGGTGGACCGACCCGCGAGGACGCGATCGACACATTTGTCGAGGAGTTGCCTTCGATCGTCGACGACGGGGCCGCCCTGGTACTCGACGACTTCCATCTTGGCGACGAGGTCGCCGACATTCGGCAAATCGTCCGAGAGATCGTCGCCCGCGCTCCCGAGCGCCTTTCGATCGTGTTCGCCAGTCGCCGCCCACCGGCGATCCCCGTGGCCAAGCTCCGGTCGCTCGGCGAGCTCGCGGAGCTCGGGATCGCGGACCTTCGCTTCTCGGACACCGAGATGGAGCAGCTGTTCCGCGAGACGTACGGGCGACCGCTCGAACCCGACGTCCTCACGGAACTCGCCCGTCGGACGGAGGGATGGGCAGCTTCACTGACCTTGATCCAGGCGGCGCTCCGCGAGCGGTCCCCAGCGGAGACCCGCTCGTTCGTCCGTAGCCTCTCGGGTGCGCGTGACGAGCTCCACGACTATCTCGCCGAGGAGGTCGTCGGCGACTTGCCGGAGGTCCAGCAGCAGTTCCTGATGCGGACCTCGATCCTCCAGCGCGTGACGACCGAGCTGGCTCAGGTCGCCTCCGGCTTCAGCGCGATGGAGGTCCAGTCGATGGTCGCGGAGGCGGAGCGGCTGGGCCTTCTCGGTAGGCGCGCTCGGCGCCGATCAGCCGAGCAGCGCTACCACCCATTGGTGCGCGAGTTCCTTGAGGATCGCCTCCGCCGCGAGGTTGGCCCCGACGGCGTGACCGCATTGCACGTAACCGTGGCGCGCTGGGCTGAACCCACCGACTGGCAGACGGCGGCGCACCACTATGCGAGCTGTTACCTGTGGGCGGATCTCCGGAGAGTTATCGAGGCCAACATCGCAACGATCGTTGCTTCTGGCGCGTTCGTGACCGCAGCTGACCTTGTTGCTCTGGTTCCGGGCTTCCCAAACACGGTGTCGTTCGAGATCGTCAAGACGCGCGTGGCAAGTCTTGTCGGGGATCTCGACATCATGCTTCGGCATGCCAGTCGAGCCGTTGAACTGGAGCCGGCGTCTGATATCGCGCTGAGCAATCTCGTGCACACGATGTATCTCGCGGGCGACGGCGGTGCAACGTCGGAACTGGCCGGGCGCCTTGCAGCGACTGCAAAGTCCGGCGTCCTTCGGGAACTGGGCGCAGCAACTCAGCTGACGCTCGCTGCCTCGATGGACGGCAGTCTTGTGGAACTCACGAATCTGCTGACCGCCTTAGCTGAGCGCAATCGAGAAAGTGGTCATCACCACTATGAGGGGGTGAGTCTGCTGAACGCGTCACTCGCCCTCCTGGCGCGGGGTGACGGTGATGCTGCGCTGCGGGTGTCCTCCGATGCCATTGACGCCCTGACTCGAAGCTCTTCGGGTTCGGAGCTGGTGTCTGCGAATTTGGCAAAGGCCCGCGCCTTGGCGTGGCAAGGCCAGATCGACGTTGCTCGCGGCGTCTTCGAGGAGCTTGGCCCCAACCAGCGACATGCCATGCGAGTGGAGCTCGACTTCGAAATTGCCGACATGGAGGTGGAACTGGGAGCCGAAGAGCGCGCAAGCCGCGCGATCAGAGATTTGAACAGCCGACCCAGCCTCAGGGCCTTCGCTGAGCTAGTGAAAATCCCGGCCGCGCTATTGTGCCTGCGCGAGCGCGACTACGACGCGGCCGATAGGATCCTCGCCGAGGCAATTGAGAGGGAGCCCACCCTCGAGCCGGGCCGCCAGAGTCGCTTCCTGGCCGTTCGCGCCTACCTCGCAACGATGACTTCGGAGCCAATGGCACCGTCCTTGTCGAGGCACGCTGTCACCTTTGCCGACCGCCAGGGAGCAGATCGTCACCGTCAGTTGGCCGCCTTGGCTCTCGCGGCATGCGAGGACAGTCTGAGCCTCGAAATTTCCTCTATGCCAACGCGATTGACGCCGGTTCTGTCGGTTGGAGCCGAGCTGATCGTCGATAGGCTGGACGGCTTATCGCCGGACGCTGACTCGATCGTGACGCGCGAAGCGACTTTGCGACCCGAGCGTTGGCGCCAAGCTCTTCGTAGGATCCTGCCGAGCGGCCTAGCCCACGTATCAAGGCTCCATGCTGCGCGACTGCTCGATGTCATTGGCGATCGATCAGATATCCCAGTCCTACGTAGGATCGCGCGGGAACCCCGACGTGCGGCGAACGATCGAACGCTCGGGCGCGGTTTGGCGCGGCGATTGGCTCCGAGGATCGTGGTCCATGACTTAGGACGCGTTCGCATCGCTATCGGCGAAGTGGAACTTAGCGGCGGGACAATACGCCGCAAGGTTCTTGCATTGCTCTGTTTCCTGCTAACCAGACCCCAACTCGCGGCAACGCGCGAAGAGGTAATGGAGGCCTTGTGGCCGGATATTGATCCAACGGCAGCTTCGAACTCTTTGAATCAGACGATCTACTTCCTTCGACGGGTCTTTGAAGCGGAGTACGACGAAGAGCACTCTCCGGGATACCTCCGACAGGAGTCAGATCTTGTCTTCCTCGACGAAGAGCTGGTCCAAGCGGCAAGCGCAACGTGTGTTTCGATCGTGAGGCGACTAGACCGCCAGCCGTCCGTCGAAGATGTGGACGAACTCAGTCAGGCGTACGTTGGCCGCTTCGCGTCAGACTTTGCCTACGAAGACTGGGCGGTGGACTTCCGCGATTGGCTGCATGTCGCTTACCTGCAGATCATGGAAAGGGAGATCACTGCGGGGATCGAGACGGGCGAGTTCAACCGAAGCGTCACTCTGGCGCGACGCGCACTCAGCGTCGACCCGCGCCTGGATACCTTGGGCTTGTCGCTCCTGAAACTTCTCAAAGGGGTTGGAGCTCACTCCGCAGCCGCGGAGCAATATGAGCACTACGCCTCGCTCCTTCGATCAGAGATCGGCGTCGATCCGCCACCATTCGAATCCATCTAGACGATGGTGAGGATAGGTAGGATGACGTATTGACCGGTTTACTGACGCGTCCCTATAGTCCGGTCGACTTCCCAGTACGGAGGTACTAGGAAGAGAAGTTAAGACGCTCGGACGCGCAGACGCTCCACCTGAAATGGGCACTTAGGGTGGCGCTGAGCGATTAGTGCAACCGACCGACCATCGTGTCAGGTCGGTTTTCGTGTTCTCGGAGGGAGGATGCGGAGGCCGGAAGGAGGAACGAGCGTGTTTCCCGAGAACTCCGTCAAGGGCTGGTAATCCGATGAAGAATCGCTTGATCCGGATCGCCATTTCCCTAGGAACCGTCGCCTCTCTGGCCATCGCCGGGGGCGCCTCGGTCAAGGGCTGGTAATCAGTACGTTTGGACGCTAACGTCAGCGGCTTCGGAGGGATACAGTCGCCGCCGACATCCAACGTACAGGGGCTTCAATGCCTAGGTCCCTAAAGCTCTACATCACATCGCTCGTGGCTTTCAGCGCGTTGGCGCTGGTCGTCACGAGCTTTGTGTATGGAGTCCGCCCGGCGATCGCCCTCGAACTGGACGGCCAGACAGGCGCCTCAAGCCCGGAGACTGCCCTTGGGCTTCTCTTCTGGACGGCGGTCACCGCATTGGCTTCGGCTCTGCCCGTGCGAATGCCAAAAGGGATGTTGGTAACCGTATCCATTGCGCCGGTCCTCGCCGCGACCGCATTGGGTGGACCAGCAGCCGGCGTCTGGATCGCGCTGGTCGGCTCGACTGAACTTCGCGAGTTGCGAGGGCGCGTCCCTTGGTACGGGACTCTCGCGAATCACGCTGGCATCGTTCTCCCCGCCGCCGTCGGAGGCGTCGTAATTGAGCTGATCCGCGGCACTTCTTCCTGGGTGCTACTCGACTTCATTGCGACCATCCTCGGTGCGATCGCCTATTTCGCCCTCAACCTATTCCTCGTTTCGATCGTTCTGCACCTTCGGACGCAGCAGCGCCTCGCTGAACTCTTCATGGGGGACGTGCGCGCCTTCTGGGGAAATCTGTTCGCCCTAGCGCCGCTTGGATGGCTCATGGCGCGCATGTATTCGCTCCCCGGTGCGGGATGGTGGGCAATGCTGCTGTTCGCAGTTCCGCTCTACACGACTCGCGTTGCGTACAACCGGTTCGTCGAGATGCGCGAGATGTTCACCCAGACCATCGGTGCGTTGGCCGAGGCGGTGGACAAGCGGGATCCGTACACCAGCAAGCACAGCCACAACGTGAAGCTGATCGCCGTCGACATCGGGCGGGAGATGCGGGTCAGCGCGTCGGAGCTCGAGGCGCTCGAGTGGGGCGGCCTGCTTCATGACGTCGGCAAGATCGGCGTCCCGGACTCGGTCCTCTTGAAATCCGACCGCCTGACTCGGGACGAGCGGATGCTGATGAACGCCCACCCGGTGCTCGGCGCCCAGATCATCTCGCCGGTCACCAAGCTCGCCCCGGAGCTTCCGATCATCCGACACCACCACGAGTGGTACAACGGCTCGGGCTATCCGGACCGCCTGATCGGCGACGAGATCCCGAAGCTCGCGCGGATCCTCCACGTCGCCGACGCGTTCGAGGCAATGACTGCGGTCCGCCCGTACCGGCTGACCCCGCTCTCCAACGAGCAAGCCCTGAGCGAGCTTCGGAAGTTCGCCGGCATCCAGTTCGACCCCGCCGTCGTGGACGCGTTCGTGAAGACCGATTGGGTCCATGGAGTGAGCGACGCGGGTCGTCGCGAGGAGCCGCGCCAGATCCCGCTGATCGCCCACGCCGCGAACCGGATGACCCAGGCCACGACGGTCGGGTCGGTCGCATCGGCGT
>JACDAH010000531.1 GCA_013695505.1 Chloroflexota bacterium
GAACAGGGTCGTGTCGTAGGCATTGATGCCCGACATGAGGGAGACGGCGACCGCCGCCAGCCCGGCCAGGAATGCCACGGTCCGGCGGCGCGGCACCGGGTTGGCGGGGTGGGCACGGTCGATCCGCGCGACGAGCCGCAGCCAGCCGATCGCCGCCGCGAGCAGCACCAGGACGACGGCCGGCTCGAACGTCCAGCCGAGCGCGAGATTGGCGACCGTGGGCCCCTCCGACGGGACTGCGCCATGGGCGAGGGCCAGGCTCGCGGAGACCGAGGTCCAGCAGATGCCCGTGAGCAGGCCGATGGCGAGAAGCCGGAGCGTGCGCATCGGGAACATCGTCGCACGACGAGCGCCACGCGCCCGACGAGGCTGCTCCGTTATGATGGGCCGCGTTCCGACACGCGTCGGGCGCGGCCTTCCGGCCAGCTCCGTTCTCCACCCTGGCGACGCCGCCCGCCCCCCGGGTCCGACGCCGCCGACCGAGTCCGAGGACAGTCGATGTCGTCCACCCCCGGCAGCAGGCCCTCAACGACCGCCATCGTCGGATGGCTGGTGGCGGCCGCCGTGCTCCTGGGCGTCGCGGTCCTCGTGGCCCTCAACGCCAGCTCGGTCTGGAACAGCTTCTTCCCGCCCCAGGCGAAGAGCGTCGAGGGCCAGGAGATCCGGAACCTCTACGACATCGTCTTCGCGATCGCGGTCGTGATCTTCGTCCTCGTCGAGGGCCTGATCATCTGGACCGTCGTGCGCTATCGACGGAAGCCCGGTGACGACGAGCTGCCGCCCCAGACCCACGGCAACAACATCGCCGAGATCACGTGGGTCCTGCTCCCGACCCTCATCGTCCTCTACCTTTTCGTCATCTCGTGGCAGACGCTCAACAGCGTCGAGGCGGTCGACGCGAACCCGAACCTGAAGGTCAGGGCGGTCGCCGGCCAGTTCCAGTGGTCGTTCGAGTACCTCCCGGCCGACGCCAAGGCCGACACCACGGCAGCGTTCACGATCACCAATCCGGGAGGGCCGGAGGGCGGCCTGTTCCTGCCGGCCGGCGAGACGACCCACATCTATCTCCACAGCCCCGACGTGATCCACGCCTTCTACGTACCCCAGTTCCTGTTCAAGCGCGACGTCGTCCCGACCGGCGACTTCCGGGAGCGGGAGAACCAGTTCGACGTCGAGATCCCGGCCACCGACGCCGGCCAGACCTACCGCGGCCAGTGCGCCGAGCTGTGCGGCGTCGGCCATCGGATCATGACCTTCGAGGTCCACATCCTCGCCCCGGCCGACTTCACGGCCTGGTACGACCAGCAGGTCGCGGCGAAGAACGCGACGCCAGCACCGGCTCCGAGCGGAACGGCCGCCGGCCCGTCGGTCCCGTTGACCGCCGAGGGCGTCAAGTTCGACCAGTCGACGCTGACCGGACCGGCCACGGGCTTCACGATCCACTTCGACAACAAGGACAACGGCATCCCGCACGATGTCGACATCCTCGACGGGACCGGCAAGAAGGTCGTCGACGACAAGGACTTCCCGGGGCCTGGGGCCAAGGACTACGTGATCCCACCGCTCCCCGCCGGGACGTACAAATACGAGTGCTCGATCCACCCCGGCCAGATGTTCGGCACCCTCACGGTCCAGTAAGGGAGCACCGATGGCGACCACCACCCTGACACCCGCCGCCTCCGCCTACCGCAGCGGGCTGTACGAGTGGCTGACGACGACCGATCACAAGAAGATCGGCATCCTCTACATCGTCAACTCGTTCCTGTTCTTCTTCCTGGCGGGGCTGATGGCCCTCGGGATCCGGACCGAGCTCGCCCAACCCGGCCTGCAGCTGTTCCAGGGCAACGAATTGCTTTACAACCAGCTGTTCACGATGCACGGCAGCGTGATGATCTTCCTGTTCATCATCCCGATGCTGGCCGGGTTCGGGAACTACGTCGTCCCGCTCCAGATCGGCGCGCCGGACATGGCGTTCCCTCGAATCAACGCCCTGTCGTTCTGGATGCTGCCCCTCGGCGGGATCCTGCTCCTGCTCGGCTTCGTGACCGGCGGCGCCGCCCAGGCGGGCTGGACGAGCTACAGCCCGCTCGCCCAGGATCGGCCGCTGTCCTCGACCGGACCCGGCCAGGATCTCTGGATCATGGGTCTCGTCCTGATCGGGACGGCCTCGATCCTCGGCTCGGTGAACTTCCTGGCGACGATCTTCAAGATGCGGGCGCCCGGGATGACGATGTTCCGGATGCCGATCCTGACCTGGACGGTGCTTGTCACCAGCGTCCTCGTCCTCATGGCGACCCCGGTCTTCACCAGCGCCCTGATCATGCTGTTCATCGACCGCAACTACGGCGGCCACTTCTTCGACCCGTCGACCGGCGGAAACGCGATCCTCTGGCAGAACGTGTTCTGGTTCTATTCCCACCCGGCGGTGTACGTGATGGTCCTGCCGGCGATGGGCATGATCAGCGAGATCCTGCCGGTCTTCTCCCGCAAGCCGCTGTTCGGCTACAAGGCGTTCGTCTTCGCGACCGCCGGAATCGGCGCCCTCGGCTTCTCGGTCTGGGCCCACCACATGTTCACGACGGGCTCGGTCTACCTGCCGTTCTTCAGCCTGATGACGTTCTTCATCGCGGTCCCGACCGGGGTGAAGATGTTCAACTGGATCTTCACCCTGTTCCGCGGGCAGCTGACGTTCTCGACGCCGCTCCTGTTCGCGCTCGGCTTCCTGTCGATGTTCCTGATCGGCGGCATCAACGGCGCGTTCTCGGCCGCCGTCCCGGTCGACTTCGCGCTCCACGACACCTACTGGGTGGTCTCCCACCTCCACTACGTCCTGTTCGGCGGGTCGGTGTTCGGAGTGATGGCCGGGCTCTACTACTGGTTCCCGAAGATGACCGGCCGGATGCTCGGCGAGGGCCTCGGCAAGGTCCAGTTCGTCCTGATGTTCATCGGCTTCAACCTGACGTTCTTCCCGATGCACCAGCTGGGCCTGTCGGGAATGCCCCGGCGGATCGCCGACTATGCCTCGGACGCGGGCTGGAACGACCTGAACCTGGCCGCCACGATCGGCGGCTTCACGATCGCAGCCAGCACGATCCCCCTGCTCTGGAACGTCTTCATCTCGCTCCGGGCCGGCAAGATCGCCGGTGACGATCCGTGGGAGGCCAACACCCTCGAGTGGGCCACGACCTCGCCGCCGCCACCCTACAACTTCGATCGCCTCCCGGAGATCCGCTCCGAGCGCCCGCTGTTCGACCTCCGCCACGGCCGATCGGCGAACCATTGATGACCAGCACCAGCACGGTCATGACGACGGGCGACCCGGGCCACTCGGTCGCGGAGCACAACCCGACCGCGGGGCTGGCCCACGACAGCCGGGGCGGGATCAGCAACCCGATCCTCGGGATGATCCTGTTCATCTGCTCCGAGATCATGTTCTTCTCGGGCCTGTTCGCAGCCTACTTCAGCGTCCGCGCCTCGGCCGTCCAGTGGCCGCCGATCGTGAAGGGCGGCACCGACCAGGCGTCGATCGACGCCGCGGCGGCCCTGACCGAGCACTTCAACCTCCACGCCGAGCCGTGGTTCGGGGCGATCCTGACCGTGATCCTCGTGATCAGCTCGGTAACCTGCCAGCTCGGGATCTGGGCGATCCGGCGCGATGACCGGACCGGGTTCATCCGGGCGTTCGGGGTGACCCTCGTCCTCGGCATCGTGTTCCTGATCGGCCAGGCCTACGACTACTCGACGCTCGGCTTCGGGATTTCCGACACGCCGTTCGGGACGACCTTCTACACGCTGACCGGCTTCCACGGGGCGCACGTCTTCGGCGGCGCGATCATGCTGTCGGTCGTGCTGTACCGCGGCCTCGCCGGCCAGTTCAGCTCGAAGCATCACGATGCCGTCGAGGCCACGTCGCTGTACTGGCACTTCGTCGACGTCGTCTGGATCGCCCTCTTCTCGACGCTGTACATCCTGTAGGCAGGGAGGCTCGATGCATCCGCTCCGGCACCCCCGCAACGCCGCGATCGTCGGGATCATCTTCGTCATCAACGCGGTCATCTTCTGGGTGTGGTCCAGCCTCGCTCAGGGGCACGTCGACTACGCCGGGATCACGATGCTCGCCGTGCTCGGGATCGCGATGTCGCTGATGGCCTGGGTCCTCGTCGCCGGCAGCCCGAACGACTGAGGGCACGGACCCGATGACGACCGGCACCTAGATGCAGCTCCTCCAGGATCTCTGGAACGGGATCCTCGACCTCACGAAGCTCCTGGTGATCCCGGACTGGGGCGCCCTGATCGCGCTCCTGCCCGTTTTCATGGCGATCGTCGTCGTCGTCTTCTTCATCGGCCGGGTGATCCAGTACCAGCGGCTCGGACCGCGCCGGCGGCGGCCCGGCCGGATCAAGCCCGTCACACCCGCGGGCGTCCATATGCCCGGTCCGACGTACGCCCCGGTCTTCGCGGCCATCGGGGTGTTCCTGCTTCTGATGGGGCTCGTCTTCAATGGCGCCCTCCTGGTCCTGGGGCTGATCGCCCTCGTCCTGACCCTCCTCTACTGGGGCCGCGAGGGCCTGGTCGACTACGACCACGTCGCGGGACACCACCCCCAGCTGCCGCCGACCGTCCACGAAGGGCCGCCCGCCGGGGTCCATATGCCGGGTCCTTCGTTCCGGCCGATCCTCGCGTCGCTCGGGCTGACAATCCTGTTCCTCGGCCTGGTGTTCCCGGGCCCCGTGCTGGCCGTGGGCCTTGCGTTCCTGATCGTCGCCCTGCTCGGCTGGCTGAACGACGCCCGCAAGGAGTACCGCCAGGTCGTCCGGGCCGACGTGAGCGGGCACCTCGAGAACGAGCCGGCCCCGGGCTGGCCGAAGACACTCCTTACGGTGTTTTCCCTGCTGGTCGTCGCTGCGGTCGCCGTGAATGCCGGATGGATCCCGCCGCGGGCGGCGTCGGGCGGCGGTACGGCCGGGGGCGGCGGCTCGGCGGCCCCGTCGGGTGGGCCTGTTGGATCGGGCGGCCCCGCCGGATCGGGAGGACCCAGCGGCCCGGGAGGCGTCGCGATC
>JACDAH010000004.1 GCA_013695505.1 Chloroflexota bacterium
ACCCACGCCCGCGCACACGCCCTCGGCGCCGCCGACTGGCGGGTCGGCGCCATGGAGATGGTCGGGTTGCCCGAGGCCGATCTCGTGACGGCGGTCTACGTTCTCGGCGAGCTTGACGAGCGAACCCGCGCCACTGCCCTCGAGCGACTGTGGGTCGCGACCCGTGGCGTGCTCGTCCTCGTCGAACCCGGCAGCCGAGCTGGGTTCGAGCGGATCCGCTCCGCCCGCGCAGCGCTGATCGTGGCGGGTGGCCACGTCGCCGCACCGTGCCCTGGCGACGTCGCCTGTCCGATCGCCGGCCCCGCCTGGTGCCACTTCCTCGTCCGCCTCGATCGGAGCCCGCTCCAGCGTCGGGCGAAGGCCGCCGAGCGATCGTGGGAGGACGAGCCGTTCAGCTACGTTGCCGTCGCGAAGCCGCCCGTCGCACCGCAACCGGCGGCGCGCATCGTGCTCGGCCGGCCGCGCCGCCGGCCGGGTCGGGTCGAGCTGCGCGTCTGTGTCGACGGCGCGATCGAGACCCGCACCGTCAGCCGGCGGGACGGCGAGCGGTGGCGCCTCGCCCGCGATCTCGCCTGGGGTGATCCGCTGCCCCCCGACGACCAGGCGACCACCGACGGCTGAAGGTCGAGCCTCGCGACCGCAGTCCGGCGTTCGTCCGGCGATCGCCGCGTCATGAGGACATGGCTCCTCCAAATGGACGAGAGTCAGTTGTGACGAAGAGCCGTTGCCTCCGAATTGGAACTTCCGATTGGGTCGTATCGCCGCCAACGCCCCTGCTCCATGGTTCCACCGAGCAGCCGCTCCGACAGCCCGCTTTGGAGTGCAGAATCGTGTCGAGCGATGCAATCGTGCGGCCCATCATCGAAGGGTCGGCCGGCGTGGCCGGCACAACCGCTGCCGACAGCAGCCAGCCGTACCTCGAGGTCGCAGGCGTCGAGGGCTCCTTACTTCAGGCGACGTCGAGCGGCCTGACCGTATTCTCGGTGGCACCCGGAACCATCGCCTGGCGGCAGCAAGGACGGCACTGGCCGTATGCCAGACTGCGCCAGGTCCGGCTTGACGAATACGGGCCCCTCTGCGTGGTCCGCGCGACCATCGAGACGAGCGGCGACGAGCTGCCCCTCCTGCTGCTCGAGCCGAACCAGATTGCCGCCGCGCGCCGCGTCCTCGAGATGGTCTGGAACCTGATGGCGATCGCCAGCCGCGACCGGTTGGCCATCGCCAATCAGAAGCAGAAGCTCACCACATGAAGCTGTTCGGCTCGGCAAAGCCGGATGCTGCCGATCGATCGACAACTGCAGTGGCGGTCGAGCCGACAGTGGGAGGCGTCTGCCTCCAATGCGGAATGGCTGCGATCGCCGGCACTGTCACGTTCTGCCGCCGGTGCGGCCTCCCGATCGGTGCCACGCCACGGGCGACGGCCGTCTTGCCGAGCTGCCCGGTCTGCTACGCAACCGTCGACGACGACGGACGCCTGGCGTCGCTCAACCGAGCCCGACCTCGAGTCGATCTGGTCGCCCATATGATCGAGCACGACGACTACCCGGTCGGCGACGACGACTATCTCGAATCGCTCCGGGCCGGTGACTTGATCCGGATCGATCGCTGGCGGGCCCCATTCGACCTTGTCCGGCGCTATCTCGTGACCGGCGCGTTCGAGGGCGGCCACCGGCGCACCTATGAGCATTCGGCGATCGTGACCGCGATGTCGCAGCTGAAGCGGTGGGGACCCGGCGCGGATATTTTCGGCGACCAGGCCGAGTGGCAGGCCGCGCGCGCCGCCGTCACCGAGTTGCTCGAGCGCTATCACCGCGGACGACGCACCGCGGGCTGACCCGGCCCTAGTCTTCGCCGGTCGTCATCCCCAGCTGTTCGCGGACGATCGCGAGAAACTCGTCGAGGCGGAACGGCTTGCAGACGATGGCATCCGCCCCCGCCGTCGCGGCCAGGGTCTCGTCGGGCAGGTGGCCGGTCAGGATGCAGATTCGCATCGCCGCCAGTCCGACCCGATCGCGCATCGCCCGCGTCAAGGCGTAACCATCAAGATCCGGCAGGCCAACGTCGATGATTGCGAGGGCGGGTCGCTGAGCAAGGGCCAGCCGCAGGCCGTCCGTAGCCGTCGTTGCGTGCAGGACCTCGTGGCGCAAGCCGCGCATCGCCGCGGACAGCGTCGAATGGACGTATGCGTCGTCGTCGACGATGAGGATGACGGGTGCGCTGCGGCGGTCTCGGCGTCCCTTGGTCGCCATGCTGCGGAGCGTAGCCGGGACGGGCAACGCGCATCCCGCCCGATTCGGCGGTGGACTCGCGGCGCCCGTCAACCGATCGTCGTCGCTCGGCGAGTCCCGCCGAGATGAGCAGGTCACGGGTCCGGGAGCATGCTCATTCGGTAGGCCATGATCGCAGCCTGGGTGCGATCGGCCGCTCGGAGCTTCCAGATGATGCTCTGGACGTGCTTCTTGACGGTATCCTCGCCGATCGAGAGCTGGGCCCCGATCTCCTTGTTGGTCAGTCCCTCGGCGACGAGCGTCAGGACGTCGTGCTCCCGGGGCGTGACGCCGTATGCGAGGGCACGCTGACGTGGCGTTCCCGTCTCGATGCTCGCCGGGCGGGGCGTGAGCGCTTCCTGCAGGAGCACTGGATCGATCGCGAGCTCTCCGGCGGCGACTCTTCGGATCGTCGAGATCACCTCGTCGGTCGACGCATCCTTGAGGAGGTAGCCCGCCGCGCCTCGTCTGATCGCCTCCAGGACGAACCGGCGATCGTCGTGCAAGGTCACCATGACGACCGCGACCGGGATCGGCCGCGCCTTGATCTGGTCGAGGCAGGCCAACCCGTCGGTGCCCGGCATCCGGATGTCGAGCAGGACCAGGTCCGGGGCAAGGCCATCCAGCGCGGCGATGCCGGCCTCGCAATCAGCGGCACCCCCGACGATCTGGATCCAGTCCGTGGCCGACAGCATCGCTTCGAGACCGCGCCGCGCCATCTCGTGGTCGTCGATCAGCAGGACCCGAATGTGATCGCTCATCGGCCCACCCTTTGACCCTGTCACGATCGGAGTGGCTCGTCTGAGGCCGGACCGCCGGTGCGCGCTCGGAGGTGGCGCTCGACCGGGATCGAGATCCGGACCTTCGCCCCATGGCCTACCCGGCTTGCGATCCGAGCCGAGCCACCGAGCCACGATGCCTGCCGCGTCATTCCGATCAGGCCGAGGCCGCCGTGGTCGGACTGGATGGTGGCCGATGCGTCGAAGCCTCGGCCGTCATCGTTCACCGCAAGGACCGCCCGGCCCCGGACGATCGCGAGTTCCACTCGGACGTTCGTCGGCATCCCATGGCGCACGGCATTGCTGACGGCCTCGGAGGCCATCCCGTACAGCGCCTGTTCGACCCATCCCTCGAGTCTCGGCAGCTCGCCGACGACCTCGCCTCCGATCCCGTCGCCCAGATCGTGGAGCCTGACCCGCATCGCCTCGGCCAGGCCGAGCTCCTCGAGGCCGGGTGGCAGGAGGCGGGCGAGGACGGCCCGGACCTCGCCGATCGCTGTGCGAAGCCGGTCGCTGGCGTTGACGAGCCGTGGATCCGGGCCGCGAACGTCGGCGGCGCTGGCCGTCCGCGCGGCTTCGAGGAACCGGAATGCGCTGACCATCGACTGGGCGGCGGTGTCGTGGATCTGGTGCGCGATCCGGGCTCGCTCCTCGTCCTGGGTGCGAAGCGTCGCCCTGGCGAGCCGGTCCACGAGTCGCCGGCTGCGGTCGAGCTCCCGGCGTTGCCGCTGCGACGAACGGTACAGCTCGCGAAGCTCACTGCTGGTCGCCATCATCTGAATCAGCGCCTGGGCCGCTGCCCGTCGCTGGTCCGCGCCGCGACTGCGCTGATCGACCCGCCACGCAATGTTGCCTGCTGGATCCCGTAGGACCCGCGCAGCCGCCAGGGTCGCCCGGCCGCTCGCAGGCTCTGTCGCGGCAGCCGCTCGGCTCAGGGTGCGCGTTGCGACCCGGACCTGCTCGGCGATCGCGACCGCCGACTGGCGCGAGGGAGGTGCGACGCGCAGGACAGCCACTCGACCCGGGCAGCCGGCCGGGGCCGGAAACGCGAGCAGTCGTACCCCGGCGGGGCAGACGTCCGACGCGGCCCGCCCCGCCCGCAGGGCGCGATCGGCAACAGCGACAGGACAGGCCCGGCAGAACGCCAATCCGAGGTCGGTCGAGCAGCCGCTCGCGCAGAAGGCCGACCCGTCCTCCCAGCCTGCGACCAACCGGGCCGTCGAGACCGGATCGGCGCGCTCCCACAGCTCCGCCCCGAGGAGTTGCCGTTGGGCGAGATCGTCGGCCATCGCGATGGAGTGTAGCCACGCCGATCCAGACGATGGAAGTCCTCGGCCTCGTCGAACGGGGGTCGTGCCGGAGGGAACCGCACGGTACCCTGACCCGGTGAGCTTGATCGCGACCAGTGGCCTGACCAAGCGCTACCCAGGGGCCATCACCGCCCTCGATGGGCTGACCCTCGATGTCGAGCCGGGGATCATCGGGCTCGTCGGGTCCAACGGGGCAGGCAAGAGCACCCTCCTCAAGATCCTGCTCGGGCTGCTCGAGCCTACCTCTGGCAGTGCGACGATCTTCAACCTCGACGTGGCCACCCACGGCATCGCGATCCGCGAGCTCGTCGGCTACATGCCCGAGCACGACTGCCTGCCACCGGACATGACCGCGACCGACATCGTCTCGCACCTTGCGCTGATCTCCGGCCTGCCGAAGGCCGCGGCGCGCGAGCGGACGGCCGAGGTCCTCCGCCACGTCGGGCTGTACGAGGAGCGCTACCGGGCGATCGGTGGCTACTCGACGGGGATGAAACAGCGGGTCAAGCTCGCCCAGGCGCTCGTCCACGACCCTCGCCTGCTCCTCCTCGACGAGCCGACGAACGGCCTCGATCCGGCCGGCCGCGACGAGATGCTCGAGCTGATCCGGCGGACGGGCACCGAGTTCGGGATCGCGGTCATCGTCGCCTCCCATCTCCTCGGCGAGATCGAGCGGGTCTGCGACCACCTCGTCGCCATCGAAGGCGGCAAGCTCCTTCGCTCGGCGCCCCTCGTGTCGTTTACCGAGCGGACCGGGACGCTCGCGGTCGAGGTCGAGGAAGGCCGCGACGCGCTCGTGGAGCGGCTCACGGCGCGCGGGCTGCGCGTTGCCATCGACGGCTCGGCCATCCTCGTCGACCTCGTCGACGAGGCGCCGTTCGACATCGTCCGCGACACCGTCGTCGATCTCGACCTCGCGCTCGTCCGGATGGAGCAGCGCCGGCACCGGCTCGAAGACCTCTTCCGCGATGACCCGAGCGTCGCACCCGTCGCACCCCTCGCGGCCGCGGTGCCCGCCGCCGCGGCCATCCCTCCGCCCCTGCCGCCGGCCGATCGATGAGCCTCCTGCCGCCGGTCTCCCGCGCCGGCAACATCTATGACCTCGGGTATCGCCGCTACGAGGGCCCGCGTCTTGGCCGGGCGCACGCAGTCCGGTCGCTCATCAACCACAGCTTCCGGACGACGTATGGCCTCGGCCGGAGTGGCCGGGCGAAGGCGGCCCCGATCATCTTCGGCGCGATGGCGATCCTGCCGGCGGTGATCATCGTGGGCGGCCTGACGATCGCGGCGCGGTTCGGGTTCGACCGTCAGCTCGACGACGCCGAGCTGATCGGGTTCAACAACTACTTCAGCGCGGTGACCGCGATCGTCGCGCTGTTCTGCGCCGCCCAGGCCCCGGAGCTCTTCGGGCGCGATCAACGCCACGGCGTGCTCGCCCTGTATTTCGCCCGCGCCCTGCGCCGCTCCGACTACGCCCTGGGCCGGCTCGCCGGGTTCGTCGTGGCGGTCCTCGTCCTGCTCCTGACGCCGATGGTCATCCTGTTCCTCGGCCGGATCCTGCTCTCGACCGACATCGGCGGCGCATTCCTGGCAAACCTTCCGAATGTGCCGCCGGTCCTCGCCCAGGCGATCGTGATCGCCTGCCTCTACGGTGGCCTGGCGATGACCCTCTCGGCCTACGCCCCGCGGCGCGCCTACGCCACGGCCGGGATCATCGCCCTCTTCGTGTTGCCGGGCATCGTCACCGGGATCATCATCGGGATCGGCTCGAGCACGATCGGGACCTGGCTGACGCTGATCAGCCCGAACACGATCATCGACGGCACGAACAGCCTCTTCTTCCGTCGCTCGCTCGGCGAGGAGTACTTCTTCGTGAGCCTCCCGGGCTGGCTGTTCCTCGTCAGCGCCGTCGTCGAGATCGGTGTCGTGGTGGCGCTCATCCTCCGCCGCTTTGCCCGGATCGTGACGTGACGGACCCGATGGCCGCCCTGCCGGCTGAAGGGGCCGACGGGGCTGGCGGGGACGTAGGGGCGAGGGTGGCCGATGGCGCCGCCGACGCGGTGAGGCGCGCGCCCGCCGGGCCGAGCATGCCGATCGCGCAACTCGCGGTCGTCGATCCCAGCCAGCCGATCGTTCTCGACCGGGTGTCGCGCTGGTACGGCAACGTCGTCGCGGTCAATGACATCAGTTTCAGCCTCGGGGCCGGGATCACCGGACTGCTCGGACCGAACGGCGCCGGAAAGTCGACCTTGCTCCATCTCCTCGCCGGCCTCCTCCGGCCGTCGGCGGGCCGGGTGCTGATCGGCGGCCGACCGGCCTGGCGGGAGCCCTCGATCTATCGTGAGATCGGGCTCGTTCCGGAACGCGAGGCGGTCCATGCCTTTCTGACGGGCCGGGCGTTCGTCGAGCTCGCCGCCCGCCTCCAGGGCCTCGCCGATCCGGTCGCCGCAGCGGCCAGGACGATCGCGACCGTCGACATGGCCGGAGCGGCCGACCGCGCCGTGGGGACGTACTCGAAGGGGATGCGCCAGCGGATCAAGATCGCCGCGGCCCTCGTCCACGAGCCGCCGATCCTCCTCCTTGACGAGCCGTTCAACGGGATGGACCCGCGCCAACGGCTGCACATGATGGATCTCCTGCGCTCGATGGCGACCCGAGGCCGGACGATCCTCTTCTCGTCGCACATCCTCGAGGAGGTCGAGCGGCTCGCCGACGGGATCCTCGTGATCTACGCCGGCCGGCTCGCCGCGGCCGGCGACTTCCGTGAGATCCGCCGCCTGATGACGGATCGGCCCCACACGTTCCGGGTCCGGAGCTCCGACGACCGACGACTCGCGTCGGCCTTCATGGCCGAGCCTGCGGTGTTCGGGTCCGAGCTGCGCGACGAGCGCCTCACCGTCCGCGTGTCGGAGTTCTCCGGATTCACCCGGATCGTGGCCCGGGTCGCCCGCGACGCCGGGGTCCGGCTGTTCGAGGTGGCCCCGACCGACGACTCGCTCGAGAGCGTCTTCGAATACCTCGTGACGCGGCGCGCCGGAGGACGGCGATGAGCGCCGGGCGGCGCGACGAGCGACGGCCGGCCCAGCTGAACCTGGTCGACGTCATGGTCACGATCGGGGCGGTCACCGCCCGCGGCCTGCTCGGTCGGCGCCGGACGATCCTCATCGGGCTCTTCGCCGCGGCGCCGGTGTTGCTGGGCCTCCTCATCCGGCTCGGCGGGACGCGGCCGGGCGCGCTCAGCCCCTCCCTCGAGGGCCTGATCGTCTCGAGCGTCCTGCCTCTCGTGGCCCTCGTGTTCGGGACGGCGGCCCTCGGGAGCGAGCTCGACGACGGGACTGCGGTCCACATCCTGACGAAGCCGATCCCGCGCTGGGCGATCGTTGTCCCGAAGCTGGCGGTCGCGGGCAGCCTGACCGCGTTGCTCGTCTTCCCGGCGACGATCCTGACCGGCCTCCTCATCGGCGGCACCGGCGCTCGCCAGATCGGGCTGACCTTCGCCTTCGCGATCGCCGTCCTGATCGGGTCCTTCGTGTACGGCGCGATCTTCGTGGCCCTGAGCGCGGCGACCAGCCGCGGGCTCGTGATCGGGCTCGCCTACTCGCTGCTCTGGGAGGGCCTCCTGTCCGGTGCCCTGAAGGGAACCCAGCTGTTCAGCGTCCGCGAATACGTCAAGGGCATGGCGTCGACGCTCGCGCCGCAGGGCTCGGTCACCTCGGTCGTGGGGAGCTTCGGGTTCCTGCTGGCGCTGATCGCGATCGTCGTCGTGTCGCTGATCGCGGCCATGCGGCTCTCGCGCTACGAGATTCGCGCCGCGGAGTAGCTGCCTCCGTCGAGCCGGGGAGCGCGCGCCCGCGTTCCCGGCCCAGGACCAACGGGTCGTGGTCGGCCCGGATCGGCGTCGCCACCATTGGTGCCGACATGCCTGTCGAGCTCGTCATCTTCACTGCCGATCGCCGCATCCACGGCGCGATCCCGCTCGCCGACGATCGCGTCAGCGACATGCTGAACTCCGTGC
>JACDAH010000036.1 GCA_013695505.1 Chloroflexota bacterium
TCGGGGCATCGTTCGTGGCCGACGACCCGCGACCGCGCCGCGGAACGCCGCTCGCCCTCGCCATCGCCGGCACGGACGGTCGGGTCGTCGCCGCGGAGGGCGCCGAGGCGTCGGACGCGCTGCGCCATCTCGTCGAGGCGGCCGGGGTCCCGCTCGTCGGGCACGAGATCAAGCCGCTGCTCGTGGCTCGGATCGCCGAGGACCAGGCCGCGCCGGCCACGGCCGTCGCGTTCGACACCCAGATCGCCGCCTACGTTCTGAACGCCGCCCTGCGCAGCCAGACCATCGCCGACGTCATCGCCGAGAACCTCGACCAGATCCTGCCGGCCGCCACCGACCTGCCGGCGACGGCCCGAGCGGGGCTCGAGGCCCTTTCCGCGCTGGCGGTCCGCGCGCCGCTGGAGAAGCGCCTCGGCGAGGTCGGGCTGGAGCGGCTCTTCCGCGATATCGAGATGCCGCTCATTCCCGTCCTGGCCCGGATGGAGGCGGTCGGCGTCGCCCTCGACCTCGAGGCCCTGGCCGGGCTCGCCGTCGAGTTCGGCGAGGTGATCAGCCGGCTCGAGCAGGAGATCTACGTCGACGTCGGCCACGAGTTCAACCTCGGCAGCCCCAAGCAGCTCGAGCAGATCCTGTTCTTCGAGCTGAATCTCCCCAAGGGAAAACGCACCAAGACCGGCTACTCGACCGACGCATCGGTCCTCGAGGACCTGCGCCCCGCTCACCCGATGATCGACAAGCTCCTCGAGTGGCGCGTGTACACGAAGCTTCGCTCGACATACGTCGAGGCGCTGCCGAACCTGATGGCCGACGACGGACGGCTCCACACGACCTTCCACCAGGCGGTGGCCGCGACCGGTCGCCTCTCGTCGTCCGACCCGAACCTCCAGAACATCCCGATCCGGACGACGCTGGGCCGGCGCATCCGGCGGGCGTTCGTGGCGGGCGCGCCGGACCTGACCCTGCTGGCCGCCGACTACTCCCAGGTGGAGCTCCGGATCCTTGCTCACGTCTCGGACGACGAGCACCTCAAGGACGCGTTCGCGCGCAAGGCCGACATCCATCGCGAGACCGCCGCCCGGGTCCTCCACAAGGCGCCCGAGGACATCACCCACGGCGAACGGTCGATGGCGAAGATGGTCAACTTCGGGCTCGCCTACGGGATGAGCGACTTCGGACTCGCGTCGCGGGCCAACATCCCGCGCAAGGAGGCCCAGGAATTCATCAACTCGTACTTCGCGGCCTACTCCGGGATCAGCTACTACATGATGGCGATCAAGGAGCAGGCGAAGAGCCAGGGGTTCGTCGAGACGCTCCTCGGCCGGAAGCGCCAGATCCCCGAGCTGCGAGCGTCGAACCCGGCTCTGCGCGGCGCCGGCGAGCGGATGGCGATCAACATGCCGATCCAGGGGACCGCCGCCGACATCCAGAAGATCGCGATGATCCGGACCGCCGAGCGGCTGGCGTCGGCCGGATCGCACGCGCGCCTGCTCCTGAGTGTCCACGACGAGCTCCTGTTCGAGGTCCCGCGGGCCGAGGTCGAGGAGCTCGCGGCGATCGTCCGGGAGACGATGGAGGGCGCCCTCCCGCTGTCGGTCCCGCTGACGGTCGACATCAAGGTCGGCGATGACTGGGAGGGAATGACGCCGCTGACTCGCGAGGACGAGATCGCGGCCGAAGCCGGCGAGCTGCCGATCGAAGCGCCGCTCGCCCCGATCGCCTGACGCGGCTCCGTCCCGGTAGGCTTCGGCCATGCCCGAGCTGCCCGAGGTCGAGACCGTCGCCCGCGACCTCCGTCCCCTGATCATCGGCGCCACGATCGTCGACGCGGAGACGCGCTGGGAGCGGACGCTCCGTCCCGGCCTGACTCCCGAGGCCCTCGCGGACGGCGTCGCCGGGAGGCGGATCGAGGGCGTCGGCCGGCGCGCGAAGCAGATCGTCGTCGACCTGTCGGGCGACGCGTTCCTGACAATTCACCTGAAGATGACCGGCCAGCTGTTCGTCGTTCCCCAAGGCGGCCCGGAGGATCCCTACGTCCGGCTCGTGCTGACCCTCGAGGACGGTCGCGAGATCCGGTTCCGCGACATCCGGAAGTTCGGGA
>JACDAH010000039.1 GCA_013695505.1 Chloroflexota bacterium
TGTCCTTGCTCGCCGAGGCCTTTCTTCGTCGCGCGATGGGGCTGCCCGTCCTCGGCGAATAGCTAGACCGTGCTCCGTAAGCCCTCGCGGCTCAGGGCCGCCGCCGCGCAACGAAAACTCGGGTGCCAATAGACCACGTCACCCGTGGGCTCCCGGTAGAAGCCGAGACGATTCCATGGCCAGATCGCGCCGCCGCAGTGAATGCATCTCTTCATGCCGGCAGGATGCGACTGTGTCGCTCGGCTGGCCATCCCCCGTTGTACCCATTGGGACCTCGCCGATTCGGTCCCGTGGAGCAGTGCGTTCGTCTCGGTGCTCATGCCCGCCGGGGGCAATGGGACGAAAGTCCTCCTGCGTTTGCTTCCGTGCACCGCGCGCCCCTAACACTGCGCTCGGCTGATCGTTGCTTCAAGCGCCCCTGACTCAAGGGTGAGCGCTCCGCGCGGGTGCGGCGCTCGCGGTCGGGCCCTCCGCCTCGTCGGCGAAACCCGGCCAAAGATTGGTCCGTTTCGACTCGCGGTGCGAACAGGGGATGAGGGTCGCGCAGTCGCCCCTGACTTACCACCGGCTGGTCGCCTGTGGTCAGCTGAACTTCGTCTCCCGCTAACCCCCTCCTCCGAGGAAGCGGCGTCCGACCCGACCGGACGCCACGTCTTTCTAGCTGAGCAACTGGATTATGCGAATGGCCCGTGTGAGTGCGATGAAACCACGTCGTCCGAGAGCGCCTGCGTTCGCGCCTCGCGCGGCCAGGCCCCGGAGCCACGTAGCCCAGGTTCTCCCTTCAAACATGCACCCTTCAGCCGTGGACGGGGCGGATGCCGGGGGCCGCCGACACCCCGAAACGGTGAGCGTGGTCATCCCGACGAAGAACGAGGCCGCGAACCTGCCCTGGGTCCTCGAGCGGATGCCCGATTGGGTCGACGAGATCCTTGTGGTTGACGGCCGCTCTACCGACGGGACCGTCGAGGTGGCGCGCGCCTGCCGGCCGAATGCCGTGATCGTCCTCGAGCGACGTCCCGGCAAAGGCGCTGCGGTCCGCGCGGGCTTCGCCGCAGCGACCGGCGACATCGTTGTGATGATCGATGCCGACGGCTCGATGGACCCCGTCGAGATCGGCCGCTACGTCGCAGCGATCCAGCGCGGCGCCGACCTTGCCAAGGGCTCGCGCCGCATGGCGGGCGGCGGCAGCGCCGACATAACCGCGCTGCGCGACGTCGGTAACCGGGCCCTTCTGCTCGGCGCCAACCTCCTGCTCGGGACTCGCTTCAGTGAACTGTGCTACGGCTTCATGGCCGTGCGCCGATCGGCCGTCGCGGATCTTCATCTCGTGTCCGACGGGTTCGAGATCGAGACTGAGATCGTGGCCCGGGCGGTCCGTGCCCGTCAGGTCATCGCCGAGGTCCCGAGCTTCGAGTATCCGCGCCGGGCCGGCGAGTCCAACTTGAGTGTCGTCCGCGACGGCCTGCGCATCGTCCGCACCCTGTTTCAGGTCCGGACCGGCATCGGCCGCCCCGCGCTCGAGCCAGCCGCCGACACCGTCGCGGTCCGAGGGGGACGACCAGGAGAGTTCGGAGGAGAGTTCGGAGTGCGCACCCGCTCTGCCGCGGTCGCAGCGATCGCGGGCGTGGCGGTGGCCGCTGGGTTTGCACTGGCGTTGCTGAGCGCAGGTACGTAGGCAGAAGCGGCGCACCCGACGGGTCACGTCTGGCCGCGGGGTACCTGATCCCGTCGGTGCGGCATCCGACCGCCATCATTGGGCCCTTGGTCGATCCCCTTCGGTAGGCAATCGAGGAGCGCGCCCGCGGCGCGCGCCGAGCTCGCGTTCGCCACCCGGGTACCGGACGGCCAGGCGGCGTTTGCGGCGACTGAGTTTCGCTGAGGGTAGTGGCAGGTCGAGCGAACAGGTAGCCTTGGCCTCCGGCGACGCCGCGGATGGCTCGTCGACCGGATTGGAGACGGGATGAGCGACGACTCCGATGCAAAGTACCGCGGCCTTCTCGAAGCGGCCCCTGACGCGATGGTCGTCGTCGACGGAGCCGGCGCCATCGTCCTGCTCAACGTCCAGGCCGAGAAACAGTTCGGCTACCTCCGCGACGAGCTCGTCGGCCAGGCGGTCAGCCAGATCATCCCGGCGGGCTTCGCGGAACGCTTGATCGCCGATGAGTTGCGCAGTGCCGCCGAGGCGCTCGCCCAGCACATGGGAAGCGGGCTCGAGCTCGTCGGTCGGCGCAAGGACGCTTCTGAGTTTCCGATCGAGCTGATGCTCAGCCCCCTCGAGAGCGCAGGCGAAATTCTGATCACGGCGGCGATCCGCGACATCACCAAGCGCAAGTCGGCCGAGAACCAGCTGCTCCAAGCCCAGAAGCTCGAATCGATCGGCCGCCTAGCGGGCGGCATCGCCCACGATTTCAATAACATGCTCTTTGCGATCCACGGACATGCTGAGTTGCTCGCCCAGGATCTCTCCTCGAACGATCCGCGGCGAACTCGCGGCGGCCACAACCTGAGGAGCGTTGCCGCGATCACCAGCGCGGCCGAGCGAGCGGCGAAGCTGACCGGTCAGCTGCTCGCGTTCAGCCGCCAACAAGTGGTCAGCCCGAAAGTTCTGGATGTCAACGCGCGAATCACCGCAATCGGTCCGATGCTGGAGCAACTCATCGGCTCCAGCGTCCGGATCGTGCTCGGGCTCGATCCCACCACTGGCCACATTCGGGCGGACGCGGGCCAGGTCGACCAGATCCTCGTCAACCTCGTCGTAAACGCGAGGGACGCCATGCCAAGCGGCGGGACAGTCAGGATTGAAACGGGCAATGTTCGCCTTCAAGCTCCGTTATCGGCGAACCACACGCACGTGGAGCCTGGGTCCTACGTCGTGCTGTCCGTGATCGACACCGGAGTCGGGATCGACCCGACGACCCGCGAGCATATCTTCGAGGCGTTCTACACGACCAAGGATCTGAGCGGCGGGACTGGCCTTGGCCTCGCAACGACGTACGGCATCGTCGGCCAGGCCGGCGGCCACATCTCGGTGGACTCCGAGCCGGGCCAGGGGGCTGCCTTCAAGCTCTACTTTCCGAGGGTCGACGAGGCGGTCGATGAAGAAATCGAGGACGTGGTCGGGGCAGTGCTGGGGCATGGTCGAATCCTCGTCGTCGACGACGATGCGGCCGTACGAGAGATCATGGTCCTGGTCCTCGAGCGAGCGGGGCTTCGGCGTGACATCTGCGGCCGACGCCTCGCTCGCGTTGGCGGCGCTCGCCGAACCGACCCCGATGTCATGGTGTCGGACGTCATCATGCCGGACATGTCGGGCGTCGAACTTGCGGCCCGCGTCATGAAGGATGACCCGCGCATCGGCGTCGTTCTCCTTTCCGGCTACACCGCAGGGGCCTTGAACCTGAAACGCGTCACGGGTCGCGGCGCCATCTTCGTTGCGAAGCCAACGACCGCGATGCAGCTCATCAGCGCGGTGAATCGAGCGCTCGAGTCACGGCGCGCCGCCGACCAGCGCAGTTGACGAGCCGCTCCTGATCAGGCGCCATCTCTCTCAGAGGCAAGCGCGCCTCCACCAATGACACGCAGAGACCGGCCCATCGAGGGGCCGGTCTGGTTCGTTGCGGGAGGCCGCCGGGTCGAAGCGGACGAGGTTCAGCTGGCGTCGGGCGGGGAAACGAGATCCGTGCGGAGACGGATGTAGCGCTGGAGGTGCTCGGCGTCCTTGAACGCCAGGTAGGCGGACGGAGCGCGGACGGCCGACCGTTCGAAGGGGAGCCAGTGCGGTCGGTCGAGGAGGCGACCGGATCGAGCCGGTCGGTGGCCCAGCTGCGGGATCGCGGTTCGATCGATGGGACCGTCCGCGTTGATCATCGTAAGCTCGGGCCGGTCGGCGCTGCGATCGTCGGTCGGCAGCGCGGCCACGGCGGGGGCGAGCGGTGCCGGCGAGGTGGTGGAACGGCCGAAGGCAAAGGCATCGACGTCGCGCGGCCAGAACCGGCGACCGCCGTGGGCCGAGACGCGAACGGCCGCGATCTCGCCGGCATCGGCGAGCTCATCGAGGTCAGGGGCGCTGAGGCCGAGATGGGTCGCTGCCTCGGGGACGGTGAGGAGACGGACGATCGGAGGGCGGATGCGTCGTGTCATGACGCCACATTGACCGATCCGGACCGCACCAGACATCACCCGGAGGTCAGTCGCGGGCCTCATCCATCCGTCGCAGAGCGTGAGGACCTTCGGGCGGGACGATCCCCAGGAAGGGCTCCCGTCGCCGCCGCTCGGCTATGCTGGAGTCCATCGCTGCGCCCGAGACGCCGATGGACGCCGACATCGTCTTGCTCTCCCGATCCGGCCACCGAGCTGAGCGACCCTTGCCCGACCGACCACGACCATCCGCCCGTCCGGGAATGGGCGCCACGCCGTTCGCGACCGACCACCTCGACCACCCCGACGCCGCGGACGCCGACCCTCAGCGGAAATCCCCGATCGCCGGCGTTTCCTTCCGCGTCTGGGCTCCACATGCGACGGCAGTCGCGGTTGTCGGCACGTTCAACGACTGGGACGCGACCCGTGACGCGCTGGCGCGTGACGACGACGGCAAGGCCGAGACCTGGTCCGCCGACGTGGCCGCCGCGCGAACCGGCGACGAGTACCGGTTCGTGCTCGAGACGCCGGCCGGCCAGCGGAATCGGATCGACCCGCGCGCGAGGCGTCTGACGAACTCCGTCGGCAACGGCGTCATCTACGACGCCGCGGCCTTCGAGTGGGGCGACGCCGAATTCCGCCAGCCGCCGTGGAACGACCTCGTCATCTACGAGCTTCACGTGGGCACGTTCGGGG
>JACDAH010000041.1 GCA_013695505.1 Chloroflexota bacterium
CGGGACGAGTTGAGCTGGGATTCAGCGACCGGTCACTTGCCGGCGACGGTGCACTTGATGGGCGCGCACGGATCGAGCGATCCGTCCGTCAGCGCGGCGAGAGCCGTGTCGACCTTGGCCTGGATCTCGGGCGTGATCAGCGACGCATTGTCGTGATAGTCCGAGAGGCCGATGGCCGGCGGGGTGGAGCCGGCGTTGTAGGCGACCGTGCCCGCCGTGAACGTGTCGGAGGCGACGCTCAGGACGACGGCCTTGACCGTGTCGACGAGCTTCTTCTCGGCGCTGGTGACGATGCACTTGGACAGGTTGGGAAGGCTAACCGCCTGGTCGACGTCGACGCCGATGCCCCAGACGCCGCCCTTGGCGCAGACCGCCTCGAGGACGCCCTGGCCGGTCAGGCCGGCGACCTGGAACAGGACGTCCGCTCCCTGGTCCATGAACTGGTTCGCGATCGTCTTGCCCTTGCTCTGGTCGTTGAAGCCCTTGACCGGATCCGGATCGGTCTCCTGGTAGAGGACCTTGATGTCCGGCTTGATCGACTTGGCGCCGTTCTCATAGCCGCGCCAGTAGTTCACGACGGCCGGGACGTTGGTGCCGCCGATGGCGCCGATCGTGCCCGACTTGTTGAGGCTGCCGGCGATGATCCCGGCCAGGTAGCCGGGCTGGGCCTCGGCGAAGACGATGCCCTGGTAGTTCGGGATGAGGGTCGCCGCATCACCCTTGCAGCCGAACGTCGGATCCGGAGCACCGGTCTCGTCGACGCACACGCCCTGGTCGACTCCGATGAACTTGATGTCCGGGTTGGCCTTGGCGGCCTTCGCGGTGTCGGTCCCGATGAGGAAGCCGACCGTGACGATGACGTCGAAGTCGGCGTCGATGAAGGTCTGGATGTTGGCCGCGTAGTCGCTGATCGCCTGGGTGACGATCACGTCGTGGCTGCCGCCCGACTCGGTGGCCGCGGCGAGCGCGCCCTCGTTGGAAGACTGGTTGAACGACTTGTCCTCGAGCTGCCCGACGTCGGTGACGACGCCCACCTTGATCGGCTTGAGGGCGGACCCGGATGCGGGGGCCGAGGCGGGCTCCGAGGCGGGCGCCGAGGCCGGTGCCGACGCCGGAGCCGATGCGGGCTGTGACGCGCCGCCGGACGACGGGGCCGGTGTGCCTCCGCCTCCGCACGCGGTCACGATGATGGCCAGTCCGCTGAACAGCGTCAGGCCAAGGGAACGCTTGTGCATGTGTCCTCCTCCAGATCGAGGTCCGCCCGGCCGAGGGAATTCGGGTGGTCCGGCGCGGACTCGAAGAACGTTCGCTCCGCGGAGCGACCATCGGCGCATCGTAGCGACGAGGGATCGGCCGGGCAAGTGCGGGGAAGTCCCCGCGCGCATGGTCCTGATCCGGGTCGGCGGAATGCGTCCGGCCGCAAGGATAGGGTGCGCCGCGCGTCGGTGCATACTCACTTGCCATGATCGACCAGACGACGCAGCTCGCGCCCGGCGGCCGGACGGCATCCGGGCTCGCCTTCGACGATGAGGGGTCGGGACCGCCGCTCGCCCTCGTCCACGCCGGCATCGCGGATCGCCGGATGTGGGCACACCTGGCCGCGACGCTCGCGCCACGCCATCGGGTGATCCGCCACGATGTCCGCGGCGCCGGCGAGTCGCTGCCACCGACCGGACCGTGGTCTCACCACACCGACTTCCTGGGTGTGCTCGACGAGCTGCTCATCAGCCGGGCCCACGTGATTGGAGCCTCGATGGGTGCCGGGATCGCCGTGGAGGCGGCGCTCGCCAGGCCGGGTGCGGTCGCCTCGCTCGTCATCGTCGCCCCGGGCGGAGCGCTGTTCGATGGTGCGCCGGCGGCGTTCCGCCCGATCTGGGCGGCCGAGGTCGAGGCACTCGACCGCGGCGACATCGCGGCCGCGGTCGAGGTCAACCTGCGAGCCTGGGTCGACGGCTCTCGCCGGTCGCCGGACGCCGTCGATCCCGACGTCCGGGCATTCGTCGGCGAGATGCAGCGTCAGGCGTTCGAGATCCCCGAATGGGACCCGGAGCTGGCCCCGGAGCACGAGCTGTCACCACCGCCAACCGGGCGCCTTGCCGAGCTGACCTGCCCGGTCCTCGTGGTCGTCGGAGATGCTGACGATCCGGCCATCCTCGAGGTTGCCCAGAGGGTCGCCAGTGAGGCTCGCAGGTCCCGGCTCGTCGTGTGGCCGCGTGTCGGCCACATGCTCAGCCTCGAGCGCCCCGTCGAATTCGCCGACCTCGTCACGACCTTCCTGGCCGACGTGGCCGGCGGTGCGTTCGGCGGCGACCCGGTCGTCGTCCCGTCCTCGACCGGCCCGGGCCGACCCGACAGCAGCCCCGCCCCGGATGGCCCGGCGACGACCGAGGGCCGGTGAGGCGCAGGCCGGTGATCCTCCTTGTCGCCGCGCTCGGCGCGCTCGGCGCGATCGGCGCACTTCGTGCGCTCGGGGCGCTCACACCCGAGACGGCCGCGCTGCGGTACGTCGCGCTCGGAGACAGCTACACGATCGGAACGGCGACCCCGTCCGAGGGCGATCGCTGGCCGAACCAGCTCGTCGCCCGGCTCGGCGATCGATCGCCGTCGCTCGACCTCGTCGCGAACCTCGGGGTCAACGGGTTCACGTCGCGTGACGTGATCGATGTCGAGCTGCCCCGGCTCGAGGCGCTCCATCCCGACTTCGTGAGCCTGCTCATCGGCGTCAATGACGTCGTCCAGGGTGTGCCACCCGCGACGTACCGGGCAAACGTCGAGCTGATCCTCGATGCATTGCTCCGGCAATTGCCGGCCCGCCGGATCGTGACTGTCGCCACGCCCGATTACACGGTCACCCCGCAGGGCGCCGGCTATGGGGATCCGGCCACGCAGTCGGCCGGCATCCGGGTGAACAACGCGACCCTCCGCGAGCTCGCCGCCGCCCGTGGCATCGCCTTCGTCGACACGTTCGACCTCAGCCTGCGGGCCGCCGACGAGCCGGCCCTCGTCGCCGCTGACGGGCTCCATCCGTCGGGCGCCCAGTACGCGCTCTGGGTTGAGCGGATCGAACCCGTGGTGATCGGCCTGCTCGGCCGCTGATTCTTCGCAGAATCCGAAACCCCCGGCCGTCGGCCGGGGGTTTCGATTCAGTTCGAAGGTCCGGCCGGGTGGCCGGTCATCGATCAGCGGCGGCGGCGCGAGGCCGGGGCCGGGGTGACGATGAGCAGCGTGGCGATCACGCCGGCCACCACCAGGAGGAGGAGGCGGGTCCCGTCGCCCGACGAGCGGGCGGGGGTCATCGTGTCGGTCGGGGGCGGGGTGACCGACGGAGTGCCCGTGGCCTCCTGGACCGCGCCACCGGTGTTGAAGAACACGCAGGTCGCATTCGAGCCGGCCGCGACGTCGAAGTCGAGGCTGAGATCGGTGAGGGTCCCAAAGTCCGAGTCGTCGAAGCAGAACGCGTCGATGATCTCGAAGCCTTCCTGCTGGTTCTCCGTCAGGGTGACGTGGGCGGACCCATCGTCGACTGAGACCGAGACGTCTGCGAAGGGAACGTCCGCGCCCTGATCGGCGGTCGTGATGCTCGTGGCGCTTGGCGTCCCACCGGTCACACCGACATCAAACGTCCAGTCAGGCACGACGGTCTGGTCGCTTTCCGTCGACAGGTCGCCGTCGATGTCGAGGACCTTGATGACAAGGATCTTTGCGTCGCCGGGCGCAGGCGTGGGCGTCGGCGTGGGTGTGGGC
>JACDAH010000063.1 GCA_013695505.1 Chloroflexota bacterium
GGCCTGGCCAGCCAGGTCGACCCGGCCCGGGCCACGGCTCGGCGTCAGGCCACGGGTCAGGCCACGGACTGTCCGCTCGCGAGGTCGAGGTGCTGCGGCTCGTCGCCGCGGGTCGCTCGAACGGCGAGATCGGCGACGAGCTGTTCATCACACGCAAGACTGCCGGCGTCCATGTGACCCACATCCTCGACAAGCTCGGGGTCTCGAATCGGGTCGAGGCGGCGATGGCCGCTGCCCGTCTCGGGCTCATCGAGCCCGAATCCGGGTCGGAGCCGGGAGCGAAGGTCAGCTAGCGCTTTCCTGCGCCCGCGGGATCCGCCATGGGGCCAGCTCGGAATAGATCTGGACAGGGACCTTGCGGACACCGTCCTTGTCGAGGAACGATGGGCCCACCAGCATGTCGCGGATCACGCGCCCGCGGTCGAGGTTCGCGCTCGAGATCCCGGTGAGGCACTCATGGAGCTTCCCGGGCTCGTCGAGCACTTCGCACACGGTCAAGCCGGACTCCGGGTCATCCTTGTCGACGATGCGCGCGTCCGGATACCCCTTGTCGCGCAGGTAGTCGCGAACGCCGGTCTCATCGCCGTCGGGCACGACGATCGCCATCTCGCCGCCGAACTCGAGATCGCTCCCCCCGACCGCGACCAGGTTCACCGGCTTGTCCGCAAGCACCTTGAGGAGCTTGGCCACATTGGGCTCGGATGCCCAAGCGTGGCACCGGATCTGCATGTGCATGGCGGAGCGCCTCCAAGGTTCGCGCGGGCTGACGGGGCGTCGTCCGGGCGCGAGCCGTCATCCTACGCGCACCCCGTCGGTCCTCCGTTGCCCCGAGGCGGGCAGCGAAGGTCCGACGGAGCGGACGCAGGCCGGTTCTGGTGATCCGGGCTCGCCGGGTCAGGCACCGCTGGTGGCGGCCGGGCGACCGCCGAGGGTCGGGCCGCCGAACAGGCGGACCTTGAGGCTGCGGCCGATGCTCGAGAAGTTGATCGACCGGGGTCGATCGGATCCGGCCGCCCGGGCGAGCCGCTGGCGAGCCGCGTACTGCAGCTCTTCCTCGATCTTGAACTTGACCATGTCGTAGGTCGTCACCGGATGCATGGCGGGTGCTCCTCGCGCTCTGGCCGACGTTCGTCGACCTGTTGCCACCGTAGGGTCGTCGGGCGGGCTCGCCATCGGGCGGCGGGGCCGAGCCGGACGAGCCGGCTGCCTCAAAGGTCTTCCGACGCCGCGCTCACGTGCCTTACCGGCGTGCCTCGGAGCGACGATGGCCGGTCCCGGTCCGACCCAGGCGACGGGGATCGCAGGACGCCATGCAACATCGGTCCGTCATGATCGTTCACGGAGTGCCGGCACCTCGGTGAGCGGGACGCTCCAGGCCCCATGGTCTGAGCCAGACCTGTCTCAGTTGCGGCGGCCGGCAAAGATCCCCAGGACCTGCCGGACGTCGGCCGCGTCATGGGCGTCGGGCCGTTCCTCAAGATAGACCCGGAGGGCGGCGACCGCCTCGCCGAACCGGCCCATCCGCCCGAGGAGCAGGCCTCGGTCGCGGCCATGCTCCGGATCGGTCGGCTCGATGACGAGAAGGAGATCGATCGCGTCGACGGCCGCCGGCCAGTCGCGCCGGGCGAGGCGTGCCGTCCGGAGGTTGCGCAGGATCCGGGCGAGGATCTCCCGCCGGCCGGCAGGCCGGAGCATCGAAGCATGGAACAGCACGCCGTCGCCGATCGCTCGCCGGATGAGAGCCTGGCAGTCGTCGCGGGTCAGAATCCGGCCGCCGTCGGCTGGGTCGAAGAGCCGCCCGTCGCCGTCGGCGACGATGAAGTGGCCCGGCAGGCCGATCCCGACCAACGTCAGCCCGAGGCGAGCCGCGGCCTCGATCTCCACGACCGCAAGGCTGATCGGCAGCCCGATCCGTCGGCCGAGAACGTCGTCGAGGTGGCTGTTCGCCGGGTCGCCGTACTCGGCGGCCGTAGGCCCGCGGAAGGCGAGCTCACGGTAGAGGACGTCGTGGAGGCGATCGACGGCGAGGTCGTCGGCATCACCGGCATCGAGCCGGATCCGCGCCCGTTCGGCGATCGCGTCAAGCCGGGCGAGTGCCGCGTCCTCGTCGATCGGGCCCCGGCCGTGGGCGGCGATCAGGAGCGCTCCCTCGGCCAGGTCGATGGCGCGCTCCGGCCGGGCCATGAGCCGTGCCAAGCGGGCGCGGACGGCAAACCGCCGATCGTCAACCCGCGCCCGTTGCTCGTCCATCGCCGGATCATAGTGGGGAGCGCGCGAGTCCTCCTTCGAGGGTGAGCCCGAGCGGTTGGCAGGGCTCGCCCGAAACAGTGGGCCGGCTCGCCCGAACACTGGGTCGGAATCGGCCGAACACCAGGCCGAAATCGCCCGATGACATCGTCCCGTGCCTGCGGTACGCTGGACAACTCCTACTCGATCACTCGGAGATCATGCGCCGCTGATGCCTGCCGACAGCCCGTCAATGTCGCACGCGCCCGGCCTCGGCCCGCTCCGCCCGGCGCCGCCGGGCCTGCCCGACGCGACGATCGCGCCGCCCGTCGTCGCCGAGAGCGGAGACCCGTTCACGTCGCTTCGGGTGATCGGGCTGCTCGCGCGGATCGAGCGCGGTCGACCCGTCCGGCTCGGCGACCTGGTCGATCGCCTGAACGCGACGTACCTCGACTGGCTCTTCCCGGCACCGGTGGTCGTGGACGTGGCGGTGGCGCTCCAGTCGAACTGGTTGGTCGACTACCGCAACAGCTCGGGCATCGCCATCGACGACGGCCCGTATGGCGCGACGATCGAGATCGAGGACAGCAGCCGGGTCGATTCGTGGATCGTGCGGCAAGCGGAGCGCGAGGCCGGGGCCTGCCGCGAGCGACTCGCCGCCTTCAGCCGGCTCGATCGGCCGGCCGGGGAGGGGTAGCTCGATGTGCTCGTGTCCGGAGCGGGCCCGATCCCGCTGATCGTCGCCCGCGACCGCCGCTCCGCTCGCCACTCGTCCCGCCGAATTTCGTCGCTGCGTCCGCGGACCGCACGCCGCCAGTCCACTTGAAGGAGCCACCGATGACCGTGACCGGATACGCCAACGACGTTCTCGTCGACGCCGACTGGGCCAAGGCCCACCTCGATGACCCGTCCATCCGCTTCGTCGAGGTCGACGTCGACACGACCGCCTACGACCAGAGCCACCTGCCGGGCGCGGTCGGCTGGAACTGGACCAGCCAGCTCGCCGACGGGATCCGCCGCGACATCGCCAGTCGCGAGGAGTTCAGCAAGCTGCTATCGGAGTCCGGGATCGGCCCGGACACGACGATCGTCCTCTACGGCGACAACAACAACTGGTTCGCGGCATGGGCCTACTGGCAGCTGAAGCTGTTCGGCCATCGCGACGTCCGGATCCTCAACGGCGGGCGCAAGTTCTGGCTCGACAACGGCCTGCCCCTCACGACCGATGGGCCGTCGCTGGACTCCACCGGATACGAGCTGCCCGAGCCCGACTTCGGCCTCCGCGCGTTCCAGGGCGACATCGTGCCGCGACTCGGCGCCAGCGACTTCGCCCTGGTCGACGTCCGCTCGCCGGCCGAGTTCAACGGCGAGATCATCGCGCCTCCCGGCATGACCGAGACCGCCCAGCGGGCCGGCCACATCCCCGGAGCGGCCTCGATCCCGTGGGCCCAGACGGTGCGCGAGGACGGAACCTTCAAGAGCCGCGACGAGCTGGCCGACCTGTACGAGGCGAAGGGAGTGACGCCCGACAAGGATGTCATCGCCTATTGCCGGATCGGTGAGCGATCGAGCCACTCATGGTTCGTCCTCCACGAGCTGCTCGGCTACCGCCGGGTTCGCAACTACGACGGCTCGTGGACGGAGTGGGGCAGCATGGTCGGCATGCCGATCGAGAAGCCGACGTTGGTCGCTGCCGGCTGACGGGGCGACCGTTGGTCGCGGTGCCCGCCCGCACCGGACCCTTGGATCAGGCCGGGACGGGGGCTCTTTGGCGGGCATGATCGTCAGCGTCGGGACGTCGGGCTTCCCCCCAGCCTGACGTCCCGTCATCGTTGCCCGGCCCTGACCGCGCGCCTGGGCTAGAGCATCCCCGGGTTCGGGATGAGACGAGCCGGGTCGACGAGACCGGGGTCCGAAGCCAGGAACTGGTCGCGATCGGCGATCCGGAAGCCGGCCTCGAGGAGTGGCCGAAGGGCGGGATGCGGTCCCAGGAGGCAGGCCAGAACCGGCCCACCACGGCCCGCCCGACGCATCGCGGCGATCGTCGCCCCGGTCGAATCCGCTTCCGGGTGGATGACCAGCCGGTCGAGGACCCGGATCGGCGCGGCCTGGCGGACCCGGGCGTACCCCAACGCGGCCACGTCGCCGCCGTCCCGGACGACGAAGGCATCGGCATCGGGCATCGCCCCCCAGAACGCGTGATCGATCGACCGGTCGGTCCCGGACCAGTCCTTCTCGAGGGCCGCCAGCCGATCCGGCGTCGCCGAGGCCGTGTCGAGGCTCGTCGCGGTCGTCGGCAGGGCCGAGCTCGCGCCCTGGAGGTAGAGGCTCGTCCACAGCGGTTGCATCCCTGCCCGGACGTAGAGTGGCAGCGCCCGCGGGTCCTCGGACGCGAACGTCGTCCGCTGGATTGCGCCCGTGAACACGGTCTCGAGCAGCTCCTTGCCGATGCCCTGGCCGAGCCGATCGGGGTGGACGAACAGGTCGGCGAGATGGACGGCCCGGCCGGCGTCGATGGCCGCGCCGAAGCCGACGATCGCCTCGTCGACGATCGCCACGTGGGCCCGGCCGCGCCGGATCAGGTGCACGACGTACGGTCCGACGATGTCGGCAACGACCACCGGGCCGTCGTTGCCGTGCGCGGCCAGGATCGCCCGGATCGGCTCCACGTCATTGACCGTCGCCGGGCGGATTGCCGGCGTTCGGGAGGGCAGCGTCCGCTCCGGCTCCTGTTCGTTCGGCACGCCGTGGAGGCCCCTCACGGGGCGAGTCGGGTCATGACGTCTCGGGTCCCGCCGCTTCGGGTCACCCTGTCGCCCGCGCCGGCCGGCCGAACCTGGCCATCGTCTCGAGCAGCCGATCGTGGGGCAGGGCACGGGCCGTGATCCCGTCCCGGCCGACCATCGTCTCGGCGCCGACGAGGGCGTTGACGATCGCCTCCTCGGTCGCCTCGATCGTCGCGTCGAACAGCCCCCCGATTGCGAAATCGTTGAGGGCCCGGATGTCGACGGTCACCCGTGGATCCACCCGGAACGACGTGCGCGGCAGCGTCCGGTTGCCCGTCGCGAAGCACAGGAACAGATCGCCGCTCGAGTGCGCGCCGGTTCCGCCCATCCGGGCGATCCCGAGACCGGCTCGCTGAGCGAGGCGCTCGCATTGATGCGGCAGGAGGGGCGCGTCAGTGGCCACGATGACGATGATGGACCCCGAGCCGGGCGGCGGCGGCGGCTGGGCCGCGGAGCCCATCGGCGTCTCGTCGTCGTCCTGCGGATACGGGCTGGGCACGTCGGTGACCGGGATCGCCTCGCCGACCGGCACCCCGTCGATCCGGAGCCAATCGCGCCGGCCGTAGTTGGCCTGGACGAGGACGCCGACCGTGAATCCGCCAGCGCTCGCGTCGGTGACCCGCGACGCAGTCCCGATCCCGCCCTTGAACTCGTGACAGACCATCCCGGTCCCGCCGCCCACCCCACCTTCCTCGACCGGCCCGCTCGCGACCGCCGCGAGCGCCGCATCGACGTGGTCGGCGGTCACGTGGAAACCATCGATGTCGTTGAGCAGGCCGTCCCACGTCTCGCCCACCACGGGCAGCGCCCAATAGGAGGTCCCGATCGGAACCTCGCGGACCGCGTTCCGGATGATCCCGTCGCGAACCACGCCGACCGAGTGGGTGTTGGTGATCCCGATCGGGCCCGTCAGGTGGCCCGCTTCTCGGATCCACTCGAGCCCGGTCAGCTCGCCGTTGCCGTTGAGGCGGTGGCTGCCGGCATAGACCGGCTCGGTCCAGATGTCGCCGTCGTGGGGCACGATCATCGTGACCCCGGTCCGGACGGGTCCCGTGCCGACGACCAGCGGCCCCTCGCCGCGGATGATCGTTGCGTGGCCGACACCGACACCGGCAACGTCGGTGATCGCGTTCGCCGGTCCCGGTCGGCCGCGACCGATGACGATCCCGAGATCCCGTGCTCGCACGAAGGGCTCCTCCCGTGTCGCAGGTTGTCGCGGCGGTGGTCGCCCCGTTTGCCGCCGGGCTTCGCCCCGGATCGCGGCTGAGGAAGCCGCTTCGGCGTGCGGTCCCTATCATCGCCCCGTGATCCACCTCGCGAGCCATCGTTCCGGCTTGTCGACTCCGGCCGTCCGCCTCGAGCCGTTGACCGAGATCGCGGCGATCCGTCCGATCGATGTCGCCGAGACGCTCCGCGACCTGCCCGGGATGACCCTCCTCGAGAGCGCCCGCCCCGGCCGCAATGCCCGCTGGACGTACCTCACCGCCGATCCGGTCGCGGTCCTCAGCGAGCCGGCCGAAGACAGTGACCCATTCGCCATGGCTCGCCGCCTGCTCGCCCGCCTCGCGCCGGACGCACCTGCCCGCCACGAGAGCGGTGCGGACGCACCGCCGTTCCTCGGCGGCCTCGTCGGCTTTCTCGCCTACGAGCTCGGCGACGTCCTCGAGCGGCTGCCCGCGCCCCCTGCCGACGACCAGGGCCTGCCGCTCCTTCGCCTCGCCCTCCACGATTGGACGATCGCCTGGGATCGGCGCACCGGTGGCGCCTGGCTGGCGGGCCGGGCCCTCGATGGCGACGTCGATCGGTTGACGCGGCGGCTGGCCGA
>JACDAH010000332.1 GCA_013695505.1 Chloroflexota bacterium
CGCCTGTCCGTTTGCGTTGGCCCCTTCGGGCAAGACGAACCATACGACGGGTCCAGGCGCGGCACAACGGACTTGTCCACGAACTTGGTCGTTGCGGCCCCTGGTTCGTCCACGAAACGCGGGGGCATGTGGACGGAATGTGGAAACAACCGTTGCGCGAACGTGCTACGGCGTGGCGCCTGGCGGGGTCAGGGCCGGTCCTGGACGGAGTACCCGACCTGGATGTTCGCGTCGACCGTGATCCCGGGATCGACCACGAGCGCCGCGTCCAGGGTCCAGTCGAGCGTCACGTCATCCACAGGCGTGCCGTACACCCAGGCGGAGATCGGGATCGTGGCGGTGCACGAGCCGCCGCCGCATTTCACGGGGAACAGCGTCGAGACGACGTGCAGGTCGGCGCCCGGCACGCCCTCGGTCCCGGTCGAGCCGACACGGAACAGGATCGACTTCTCGGACCCCGACTTGCTCCGGGACAACGCCGACATCGTCGCCTGGACGAAGACTCCCTTGCCGTCATCCGAACCGTGGATCGCCCGTCCATCGATTGACAGGTTGACGCTCTGATCCTTCGTCTTGTCGCCGCCGATGAGCAGCGAGTGGGTGGTGCCGCCGGCCGGGATCGGCTTGTCCTCGACGAGCGGGACGGGCTCGAGGGACAGCTTGCCCGTCAGCTCGATGGCGCCCGGGTCCGTCGTGAACAGGCTGCCTCCCAGGGTCCAGTCCACGGTCGACTCCTGACCCTTCGGCCCGCCTTGCCAGTCGCCGACCACGCGAAGCTGCGTCCTGCAGCCATCCGGGTCATCACAGCCGGGCAGAGCGACGTCCTGGACGCCCGTTGAGGCGCTCGAGATCACCGTTCCGTCCATCATCTCGACGCGCAAGGCGACGGGCTGCTCATAGCTGGCCGTGCTGTCCCGGGTGATCGTCGACCGGAGCACGCCTGCTGCCCAGGTCCCGTCCGCGCGAGGCGGCTGGACGAGGGTGACGACGCGCACGAACCGGGGATGCGCGGCGTCGAGGCGGATCCCCGTCGTATCGACCGACGCCGAGAGACTGCCCGCGGCCAACGGAGCCGGCTTGCCGGCGGTGATCGTCAGGGCGGCTCCAGCGGGCGCCACCCCGGGGCTCGCGTCGGTTCCCATCCGGGTCTCGGCCGTCACCAGCCAGCCGACGGTGACTGGGCCCTCGACGGGACCGGCCAGCGTCGCGGTGATCCGGTACGCCCGGGTGCAATCCCCGGTGAACTGACAGGCCAGCTTGAGGTCATCGCTCAGACTCGGCCACGAGCCGATGACCGGTGGCACCTTGCCCTCGACCGCCTCGATCGCCATGACGACGCCCGCTGAGTCCGGACCCTCGCCAGTTGCCGGAACGCGCCGAACGCCGACCACGGTCCGGTTCGTGGCGTCCGCCAGCAGGGCCGCGTTCGCGAGCACGGTGACTTCGACCGTGGCCGCGGGCTCGTCCGGGCTCAGCGTCAGGACCCCGCTGGACTCCCTCGAAAGGGTCGGCGCACGCGTCGGTGCCGGGCTCGTGCCGGCGACTGCGAGGCCGGCCAGCATCAGGACGAGGATCGCCCCGAGCTGCCGCCGGCCATTGCCACGTCGCCTGCGATCCAGGATCGACCCCTCCCCGCGGCCACGCCGGCCGCCCGTCAGTCGTTGTAGAGGCGCTCCTCGATGAGCTTCTCCTGCACCGTCCGGCCATTCGGATCGAAGCACGAGAACTCGAAGTGCTTCTCGAACTCGAGGTCGACGTTGTCCTGGCCGCCGCGGTTCTTCTCGACCGAGACCACGACCCAGTCGCGGAAGCGCTGCGCCTGGTACGGATTGAACTCGATGTTGACCTTGGCGACGATGTGGTACTTCTCGTTGAGGATCAGGATGATGTCGGCCTCGTAGTTGATCGCCGACGAGCCACGCAGGTGATAGTTCCGCAGGCGCGACGCCTTGAGGCCTTCCTTGTCCGCGGCGACGATCGCGATCATCGGCACGTCCTCGGACAGGGCGATGTCCTTGAGGCCATTGACGACGTACGTGACCTTCTCGCTCTCGCCGTTCGGCTCCGGGATCTGGGGGACCTTCTGGAGATAGTCGACGAAGACGACCAGCCGCCGGTCGCCGCTGAGCTCGCGATGCTGCTGGACGAGCTTGCGGATGTTGTCGATCGTCGATGCCGTCTGCGAGCCGCGGAGCAGAAAGAGATTCTGGCCGTAGCGGGCAATCCGGTCCAGGGACGGGCGGAGGCGGGGGTTGCTCGCGAGCTGGGCCGCCCCGCCGCCTTCGGCCATCCACGTCCCGAGGATCTCCTTGCGGACGTCCTGGATCTTGATCGCGCCGGTCTTGTGCGGCAGGTGGGCGAGCGCCGACTCCATCGCGATCAGGCGGTTGAGGAGGTACTGCTCGTCGTGCTCGAAGCAGAGGTAGAGGACGTTCGCCTGGCCGCCCGAGGCGATGTTGCGCGCCATCTGGAGGGCCATCGTCGTCTTGCCCGTGCCCTGGGCGCCGCCGATCAGGAGGAGCTCGCCGGCCCGCAGCCCGGTCCCGATCGTCTTGTCCATCGGGGTGAAGCCGAGCGGCACCGCCTGGTACTCACCGACCTTGCCCGATGTCACCTTGTCGTTCAGGTCGACGAGCACATCGAGCGCGGACCGCGGCACCATGCTCCCGGTGTCGCCGTCGAGGCGCCAGCTCTGGGGTGCGGCTTTGGGTTCGGCGGTCTCGGTCACGCTTGCTCGTCCTCCCGGTCAACGAAGTCGTTGTGCATCGTAGCACCGCCCTTCGCCGCGACAGCCGCCCGAAAGCGGCGAGACGATGGTCCGAAAGTCCTAGCGGATCGCTGCGGCGAGACCCGCCGGGCGAGGTCGGCCCCGGGGTCGCCGCGACAGGTCAGGCGCGCAGCCCGTCGACGCCGATCGCCGCGACCTCGTCCCACATCCGCGCGACTGTCCGGATGCCCGTCTCGTAGTTGCCGAGGTCCATCCATTCGTTCGGGGCGTGGGCCCGCTGGTCGGGCGGATCGAACCCGAGCAGGACGACGGGCAGATCGAGCGCCTGCTCGAACGTGGCGCAGACCGGGATCGAGCCGCCCTCGCGAATGTAGACCGGCGCCTGGCCGAACGTCGCTTCGAGGGCACGGGCCGCGGCCTGCGTCGCGGGATGGTCGATCGGAGTCAGGCTCGGATGACCGCCGCCGAGCAGCCGGACCTCGACCCGGACGCCGGCGGGGGCGATCGCGAGGACGTGATCGCGGAACGCCGCGAACACGCGATCGGGATCCTGGTCGCTGACGAGCCGGCAGCTGATCTTCGCGTGGGCATGGGCCGGGATGATCGTCTTGCTGCCCTCACCCTGGAACCCGCCCCAGATCCCGTTGACATCGAGCGTCGGCCGAGCGCCGCGCCGCTCGAGCGTCGTGTAGCCGATCTCCCCGTGGAGCTCCGGCAGGCCGAGCCGCGCGAGATAGGCCTCCTCGTCGAATGGCAGCTCGCTCATCAGGCGACGCTCGTCGGGCGTGAGCTCGACGACGTCGTCATAGAAGCCCGGCACCAGGATCCGGCCGTCCTCGTCCTTGAGCCCGGCGATGATCCGGGCCAGGGCGTTGGCTGGGTTCTCGACCGCGCCGCCGTAGCCGCCGGAGTGGAGGTCGACCTCCGTCCCGATCACGTCGACCTGGGCATACATCATTCCCCGCAGGGCGATCGTGATCGACGGAATGTTGCCCTCGAAGAACCCGGTATCGCTGATCAGGGCGAAGTGGGCAGCGAGCCGCTGGCGGTTGGCCCGGAGCCACCTGTCGAGGTTGGCCGAGCTCGATTCCTCCTCGCCTTCGAAGACGAAGCGGAGGTTGACCGGCAGCGTGCCGCGGGTCGCGAGGAGCGCCTCGGTCGCCCGCAGATGGAGATGGAGCTGGCCCTTGTCGTCGGCCACGCCTCGGCCGAGGATCCGATTGCCAACGACCACCGGCTCGAACGGTGGCGAGGTCCACAGGTCGAGCGGGTCGACCGGCTGGACGTCGTAGTGGCAATACACGAGCACGGTCGGGGCGCCCTCGGCGTGGAGCCAGTCGGCGTAGACCACCGGATGCCCGCCCGTCTCGGCAACCTCGACGTGCTCCATGCCGATCTGCTCCAGGTCGGCCGCGATCCACTCGGCAGCCCGGCGGCAATCGGCCGCATGCTCCGGCAGCGCCGAGATGCTCGGGATCCGGATGAGCTCCTTGTACGACTCGAGGCGAGCCTCGGCGTGGGCGGCCAGGTAATCCTCGAATGCTTGCTCGGTAGCGGTCATCATCGTCATGGCCGCGATGGTACCGGGACTCGGCGGAGCCGGCGGGCGGCGCCGCAGTCCCACGCGGCGGCAGAGTCCGGCGTGGCATCGCCCGGAATGTCGCGGCACGGTCCGGCGAGAACCGACATCGGACACGAAACGACCCCGGGCGGTTGACCCGGGGTCGTGACTCAGCTTGGAGATCCGGCGCAGATCACGCCGGGGCGGGGTTCGTGGCGGGCTGAGCGCCGGGGGTGGGCTGGTTCGGGCCGACGACGATCGGCGGCGTGTCGCGCGTTGTGCGCTTCGGGGGCAGGTCGCTGAAGAGGCCTTCGAACCCTTCCTGGTCGACCGTCTCCTCGGCGACGAGCTTCTCGGCGAGGGCGTTGAGCTTGTCGCGATGCGTGACCAGGACGTCCATTGCCCGCTCGTAGGCGTGGTCGATGATCGCCCGGACCTCCTCGTCGATCGTCTTGGCGACTTCGTCGCTGTAGTCGCGCTGCTCGCCCATCGAGCGGCCCAGGAAGACCATCTCGTCGCGCTTTCCGAACGACAACGGGCCGAGCCGGTCGCTCATCCCGAACTCGGTGACCATCCGGCGGGCGAGATCGGTCGCCTTCTCGATGTCGTTGCTGGCGCCGGTCGTCGTGTCGCCGAAGACGAGCCGCTCGGCGGCGTTGCCCCCGAGGAGCCCGGCGATCTTGTCCTCGAACTCGGTCTTGGACTGGAGGTAGCGATCCTCCATCGGGAGGGCCATCGTGTAGCCGAGGGCCATGCCGCGGCTGATGATCGTGACCTTCGCAACCGGGTCGCACTTCGGCAGGATCCGCTGGACGACGGCGTGGCCCCCCTCGTGGTAGGCGATGATCGCCTTCTCCGCGTCGGAGATAATCCGGGACTTGCGTTCCGGACCGGCGACGATCCGCTCGAGGGCCTCGGTGAACTCGGTGAAACCGATCACCTTCTTGTTGCGCCGGGCGGCGAGGATCGCCGCTTCGTTGACGAGGTTGGCGAGGTCCGCGCCGGAGAAGCCCGGCGACAGGCGGGCGACTGCTTCGACGTCGATCGCCTTGTCGAGCGGCTTGCCCTTGGTGTGGACCTTGAGGATCGCAGTCCGGCCCTTCATATCGGGCCGGTCGAGGATGACCTGGCGGTCGAACCGGCCCGGGCGGAGGAGCGCCGGATCGAGGACATCGGGCCGGTTGGTGGCGGCGACGACGATCACGTTCGTGTTCGTGTCGAAGCCGTCCATCTCGACGAGAATCTGGTTCAGGGTCTGCTCGCGCTCGTCGTGCGAGCCGCCGAGGCCGGCGCCGCGCTGGCGGCCGACCGCGTCGATCTCGTCGACGAAGACGATGCACGGCGAGTTGCGCTTGGCCTGGTCGAACAGGTCGCGGA